>JAGQPR010000027.1 GCA_020426625.1 Planctomycetales bacterium | reverse complement strand
TCGGCCACTGACGATGTCCGAATCGTTGATCTGGTAATTCCAATCGATCGAAAACTGAAAATCGCTGTTTGGGGCAAGTGGCGTAGGCAAGTCGACGCGCATCATCGTCTTGACGATCGTGAAATTCAGATCGGCGCCGGAAGAATCTTTGACGCTGGTGATCTCTGCACCGCCGTCAAATGCCAGCCTCGCTTGCAGCTTGCGAAGCGAATCTAGCGACAGGCGTGTCGGAGGGGTAAAGCTACGCAGCTTATTTGCGTCCGAATCGGGACTAAAGATGTTCGCATCAATTTGCAACCACAGGTAACGCAGCGTTTGTGGTGAGTAGTTGTGATACGTGATTTCCTCATGCCCGGTCAAATGCTGCTTTGCGTCATCCAGTTTGGCGTCAATAACGTAATCAGCTCGCTGCTGCCAATACTCGTGGCCCGGCTCACCTGCTGCCGTTCGGAAGTTATTGGGTGTAGGCAGGATTTCTTCCAACTGCCGGAATTTATCCTCTTGTCCGTATTTTCTGTTTTCAACCGGCTGCGCGCGAACTTGAACTACAAGTACGCAGAAGTTGAGTAGGCAGCAAGCAACAGCGGGGCAGAATTGATGGAGGCGCATACTGCTTTTCCAAGGAGTAAAGAAATGGGCGAACAAATACACTATTCGAAGCAAATTGTCGTGGCCCGCAGCTCTCGGCATTCGACAAACAGCGCTGTTAAGCGCGGAAAGTCTGTTTGGCAGCCGTTGCTGCGGCAGGCACTTGGAATTTGGACCAAACGGGTTCTCGTGCGAAGTCTTGGTAAATTCAGTCGAACGCTGCTTCCCGCCTGCAGAGATATTACACGCCTCATTCTCCGCAGAGCAGGATCTATTAGAATTGCGAACAATTGGACAATCAACGCGAACTGCAGAAGTTGCCGCTTTTTAACTAGGTGAATTTCCGCGATGGGACAACGGACCTACCCTTTTGGCTATTGCACTAATGTTCATGCTGGAACGTCTCTGGATCAAGCCAAAGCAAATTTGCTGGAACACGCGGCTGCTGTCCGCAGTCAAGTCATACCCGATGGCCAGCTCCCGGTTGGACTATGGTTAGCCGAAAATGCTGCCGATGCGCTTCTTGACGCGCAACTGCTGGACGAATTTCGCATTTGGCTAGATGAACACCGATTTTCTTGCTACACCTTCAATGGTTTTCCGCAGGGTGATTTCCATCAGCCCGTCGTCAAGCACAAAGTCTATGAGCCAACTTGGGCTTGCGATTCCAGGGCACGCTATACGATGTGCCTGGCTGAAATCCTGGATGTGTTGCTGCCAGATGGTACCGCTGGTTCCATCTCTACTTTGCCACTGGGGTGGCCGCACGCACCCTGGCATGCGGAAAATTTTAAGGCCTGCGCTGACAATCTTCTCGATGTTGCAAAATATCTGGATCGACTTGCTCAGGCCAGTGGCCGTCAAATTGTGCTTGCGATCGAACCCGAACCAGGGTGCGTCTTAAATACGGCAATGGAGGTGGTAGAATTCTTCGAACATTATCTGTTCGCTGGACCGGACGGAGGTTTGGCGCGGGAGTACTTGTCGGTGTGCCATGATATTTGCCACAGTGGCGTCATGTTCGAATCGCAAGTATCTGCGCTGGAGTTGTATCGACACCATGGCATTCGTGTCGGGAAAGTGCAAGTGTCCTCGGCAGTCCATGTTCCTTGGGATGAATGCCTGAGCGATGCGGCGCAGCAGGCAGCCGTGTTGGGGCAGCTCAAATTGTTCAATGAGCCCAAGTATCTGCATCAAACCACCCGCGCCAATCACGAAGGCAATTTGGACAAGCTGGCGGTCGATTTGTCGCAGGCTCTTGAGCAATGGGTCAGCGATCAACAGCGGCCCGAGACCGCCTGGCGCATTCACTTCCACATACCCATCTTTGTGAAGAGCATGAAAAGCCTGCTCACGACTCAGCGAGACATCACCGATGCAACTCGTTATTTGGAAGCCAACCGCGAAGCAACGGTCGGGGCTTCGCAGTGGTTCACAGGTCACTACGAAGTCGAAACCTACGCCTGGCCTGTTTTGCCACCAGAGTTGGCGGTGAACACTCTGGCGGATGGAATCGCACGTGAGTTGCAGTATTTTCAGTCAGTTCTCCAGGTTGCTCGTAGCGATACGCCAGCCCATTGACGCCCGAGTATCGCACGGCAGTCGACCACTAACGACGAAGTTTTCGATAGCGACGAATCAGGCTGTTGGTGGAACTGTCATGGTACAGGTCATCGGACGCGTGAGATTCCAACTCGGGTACAATCCGCATGGCTAGTACCTTACCAAGTTCGACTCCCCATTGATCAAAGGCGTCGATGTTCCAGATGACACTTTGGACATAAACGCTATGCTCGTACAACGCGATCAGCTTGCCAAGCACGCCTGGTGACAATGCTTCAGCCAGAATGGTGTTGGAAGGGCGGTTTCCTGGGAACACACGATGGGGAACTAGCCAAGGTGGCGTGCCTTCCGAACGGACTTCATCATCGGTCTTTCCAAAAGCAAGAGCTTCACTCTGGGCCAGTACGTTGGCAATCAGAACGTCCTGATGGTTGCCGATGGGATTGAGTGATTTGGCAAAAGCGATGAAATCACAAACCACCAGTCGCGTTCCTAGGTGTATTAGCTGGTAAAAGGAGTGCTGTCCATTGGTCCCAGGTTCACCCCAATAAATCATGCCGGTTTGATAGTCTACCGGTTGCCCTTCGGTGGTCACATACTTACCGTTGCTCTCCATCGTCAATTGCTGCAAATACGCTGGGAAACGCTTGAGGTATTGTTCGTAGGGCAGCACGGCCGTAGTTTCGACCTGAAAGAAATTTGCGTACCAAACTGCCAGCAGTCCCATGATGATTGGCAGGTTCTGATCCAATGGAGCCGAACGGAAGTGTTCGTCCATCTCGTGGAATCCTGCCAACATTTCATGAAAGGCGGTGGGGCCAATTGCCAGCATGGTAGACAGTCCAATGGCTGATTCCATTGAATAACGGCCACCGACCCAGTCCCAAAACTCGAACATGTTCTCGGTGTCGATGCCGAAAGCCGCAACTTTGTCGGCATTGGTAGAAAGCGCCACAAAGTGTTTGGCAACGGCGGCGGTGTCGCCGCCGAAATGACTCAACAACCAATCGCGGGCGGTATTGGCATTGGTCATCGTTTCTATCGTTGTAAACGTCTTCGAGGCAACAATAAACAATGTTTCTGCTGGATCCAAGTCGGCGACCGCCTCGGCGAAATCCGTGGCGTCCACGTTGCTCACAAAGCGGAATACGAGGTTTCGTTGGCTGAAGTGTCTTAATGCTTCATAGGCCATCACTGGTCCGAGGTCTGAACCACCAATACCAATGTTGACGATATTGCGGATAGGCCGATCGGAATGTCCGGTCCATTGGCCGCCTCGAACGCGGTCACAAAACGCGGACATCTTGTCCAGTACCTCGTGGACCTGCGGAATAATATCACTGCCGTCGACCATAACGGAAGCCGTACGCGGAGCTCGCAGGGCAGTATGCAACACTGCTCGCTGCTCGGTGTTATTGATTTTCTCGCCGCGGAACATAGCTTCGATCCGTTCCTGCAGCGAACACGACTCGGCTAATGCAAACAGCAGACGCATCGTTTCTTTGCTGATACGATTTTTCGAATAATCCAAGTAAATTCCAACTGCTTCGGCCGCGAGCGTCGCCCCGCGATCTGGATCTTGGGCAAACAGTTCACGCAGATGCTGGTCCCGGATACTCTCGAAATGCGTTTGTAAGTCTTTCCATGGTTGGCTGGCTTTGAGGCCTGAGGTCATCAAGTGTTTCCTTTTTTCCGAGAGGCGGCAGAGCGGATTTGGCAAAGTTTGTGGCAAACCGCCATCATTCTATGTGCTCCTGCGAATGTTGTCAGGCAACTGTCGTTGGACGTATGACCTTGCCAGGGGCGACCATGTGCCGTGAGACGGCGAAGCGTTTGTATTATCGTGCGATAGCATTCGGCCACTCAATTGCGTCTCATGGCGGAGAGTGGGGCGTGTGGCTTGATTTCGGGCACAGGGATATGGCGGTGATCCACCTGGAGCCGATAGAATTAGCAGCACGTCAACGCATATGATTTGAGTGAGTAAAGTCTTTCAGTTCTCAGGGCGAGCGAGAACTAGTGAACCAAGAACTGAAAAAGAGCGAAAACGAACAGGAACCATGGATAGTGGGAAGCGATCGATGCTGAGGAATACTTGGTGGTTAGCCCTACCTGTTTTAGGGCTGGTGATCCTTGCCGTGGCATCGAGCAACAATGCCTCGCCGGATCCGTATGTGACTGAATCCAGTCGCGCAATTGCGCTAGCTGCTTTTCCTCACGATCCAGCCGCTTTCTGCCAGGGCCTTGTCGTAGATGGGGATACACTGTTGGAAGGTACAGGCCAATATGGGCACAGTACGCTTCGGCGAGTCGAGTTGGTTTCGGGCAAGGTTCTGCAAAGTGTCAAGTTGCCTGACCAGTATTTTGGCGAAGGAATTACGCTGCTGGGTGATCGAGTGTACCAGCTTACGTGGAAGAGCAAGGTCTGCTTGGTTTACGATGCCAAGACTCTCCAGCAGGTCGGGCAGTTGCCGTATCAATGGAGCGGAGTCTACAAGGAGGGGTGGGGGCTAACCAACGACGGCAAGAATCTGATCGTCAGCGATGGCACGAGCACGATAAGAACGGTCGATCCCGAAACGCTGCGTGAGGTACGTCAAGTGAAAATCCGCGATGGCAGAAGGTATGTGGAACGCATAAACGAGCTGGAATACGTTGACGGAGAGATCTGGGCAAACATTTGGTATGAGGATCGCGTTGCCCGCATCGACCCTGAGAATGGTCGCGTCAAGGGCTGGATAGACTGCCGCAACGTGTACCCAGCTCGCCAACGTCCCGATCGAGAGCATGTGCTCAATGGCATCGCTTGCAATGCGAAAACTGGGCAGCTTTTCATTACCGGTAAAAACTGGCCAGCGCTCTACGAAATCAAAGTTGAATAATTTCTTTGCAGGAGCGCTGAGCTGCCCGCCAGCAGATCAAAACGCTCGGTTCGCCGAGGATCTACGATACCTTTTGTATCAACAAGAATGGCCTGGCCAATGACCAAGTCGCGTCTCTGCCGCCGTATTAGTTGCTATAGTCTGAACCCGATAGGCGAGTTCTTGGTCTGTTGGTAACATCGTGACTCACGATGTGCACTTGTGAAAATGAACGCGACCCGGCCCAGGGGAGCAACTGCTGTTTTGTCTTGGCTCGATTAGAAACAGGCGGAAACCACTATGACGCATTTGGGCGTCAATATCGACCATGTCGCGACTATTCGCCAGGCGCGGCGGACCTACGAACCAGATCCGGTCACGGCAGCCTCCCTGGCTCTGTTGGGTGGGGCCGACGTAATCACTGTGCATTTGCGCGAAGACCGGCGGCACATTGTGGACCGCGACGTGCGGTTGATTCGAGAGACGATTCCCAATGTGCTGAATCTAGAATTGTCCTGTGCCGAGGAAATTGTCACGTTTGCCTGCGGCGTCTTGCCAGATCAGGCGACGTTGGTGCCCGAGCGGCGTGAGGAAGTTACGACGGAGGGAGGCTTGGACGTAGTCGGGGACTCGCAACGCGTGGCCAGGGCAATTGGACGATTGCATGATGCCGGTATTGCCGTAAGTCTGTTCATCGATCCAGACCTTGAGCAAGTAGAAATGGCTGCGCGGCTAGGCGTCGCAGCCGTGGAACTGCATACCGGCGCTTATGCTTCAGCCGCGGGGAATTCTCGCATGCCAGCGCAGCTTGCCGTCGAATTGGGACGTTTAGTAACAGCTGGGAAACGCTGTACTGAATTAGGCCTGAAACTGCACGCTGGTCATGGATTGAATTACTTAAATGTGCAGCCCGTGGCTAGATTGGCGGGAATGCGAGAGTTGAATATTGGCCATAGTATCGTCGCGAGAGCTGTATTTGTTGGCCTCAAGGATGCTGTGGCCGAAATGAAGCGGCTGATCGATGCGGCTGTTCTTGTTGGCCCTGACACTCATTGATGCCATTGCGGCATGCGTTACCGTTGTTGCAGCAATGCTGATAATTCTCGATGGAAAAGACCACGCGTTCTCGGTAGGAGTTCACGACAACTTCTCGACCACAGAATTCCGAACTTGTAGTTTCAACCTCCGCTAAGCTTGAAAGATTGAAGATTTCATGACACCACGCAAAGGCTCCGAATACGCCGGATTGTCCGTCGCTATTGTTACGCCACTAAAAGATGATGTGCTCGATGTGGCTCGTTTGCGGGAGCAGGTCGAATTCCAAATCGCGGCGGGCACGACGTGTTTGGTTCCAGCTGGAACGACTGGCGAATCGCCCACTCTTTCCCATGAAGAGCACGAACGCGTTATTAGCGAGGTTGTGCAGATCGCTGCAGGACGCGTCAAAGTCATGGCGGGTACGGGTAGCAATTCCACAGCTGAAGCGTTGCGTTTGACGCGCTGGGCCGCCAAGGAGGGGGCAGACGCGTCATTGCAAGTTGCGCCGTATTACAACAAGCCCACTCAGGAAGGATTCTATCAGCACTTCAAAACTATTGCTGAAGATGTGGCTTTGCCCATTTGCGTTTACAACATTCCCGGCCGAACAGGCAAAAACATCGAGCCGGAAACGATCGCTCGCCTGGCAGAGATTCCGAACATCACGATGGTAAAGGAGGCTACGGGGTCGCTGGATCAATGCTCGCAGATCCTGAATTCCACCAACTTGACCGTGCTCAGTGGTGACGACAGCCTAACGTTACCTATGCTAAGTGTCGGAGCGGAAGGCGTCATTTCGGTTGCCGGAAACATCGTGCCGCATGACGTTATTGAAATGCTCAACGCGGTGGCGTCGGGTGATCTCGCTCGAGGTCGCGAATTGCACCACCGTTTGTTCGCGTTGTGTCGCGATATGTTGGGGCTGAGCACCAATCCGATTCCAGTAAAGACGGCAATGAGAATCTTGGGACGCGACCAAGGCGAATTGCGGCTGCCGATGACCGCCCTGACGCCGGAGCAAGAATCGCAACTGCACCGCACGCTCAGCAATTATGGGTTGTGTTGAAGTTCGTTTCGTGAAGCCGTTATTGAACGCGATGCTTCCCATGTCTTTGGGAGGCGGGTGAACTGGAGCTGATCGCTTGTGTTTAAAGAATGAGGCGTAGCCGTCAATTGTAAAATCAGAGGCCGCCAAGTCAGCCGGATGATGAACTTGCTTGAAAAAGACTTCCTTGGCTCGTCCGGCCAGGGCTTCGGCTCCAATCCCATCAACACGAAGTTGCGAATCAAGTCGGCTTGGCTTAACTCATTTCCCGTCGAGTTCATACTTTCGAAAATGAGCTGTGGATTGTCGTGATCGCGGGAAAGCGAAACATCAACGATCAAAAGTTTGGCGATTCCCTTGCACACAGCAACCAAGTCAGCGTGGTCGTCGCCGAGCAAGTCCTCAAAAACCTGAAAATTGCCGGTGATACGTAACGATTTCGAAGCCGGCAGCTCGGCCCCGTTGAGAATCGAAATCAGCGAATCTTTGTCGGATTGTGATTGGATCAGCTTGTAATGCTTGTCGCCTTCTTCCTCAGGATCGAATAGATACCAGTTACGGATCTTGCGAGGCGAGAATCCATCGAACGGCTCACGCTGTAATTCGTCTAAGCTATCGAGCTTCTTCGCCAAGGCAGCTAGCAGTAACATCACAGCGATCAGGCGTTGCTGTCCGTCGATAACCAGAATCGGCTCGTGGACGCTAACCGATGGTTGCCCTTTCTCGACATACACGATTGAACCGATGTAGTGAGCAGCATCCTTGTCGTTGCCGCCAGCTTCGACGGCATCATCCCACAGCTGCCGATACTCCTTTTCCGTCCTCGAATACGTGCGTTCGTTGGTAGATTGGAGTCACCAACTGTGGCGATTTCCGCAGGAACTCGATGAGCATTGATTCAGTTGCTTTCATGGTTTCCGTCTATCTCTTAACATTGCCCAGCGACTTACACAGTTTTGGCATTTTTTTTGATTGCGGGGTTGGCTGATCAAACGTGGCTGGAATGATTTCGGTTAAGTCGGTGATCCATCTGCAATCGCAGATAAAATCCCTAAATCGAATCCCGCCGCGACGAATGGCTTCTTTAAGAAGTTGAAATTGGTGAATGGCGATAGGTTGCATTGTTCATCGATGGTTTCCTTGAATTCAATCGGAGTCATTTGATTCTTGCGGTGGATGATGCGGTATTGTTCGATCCACTCCTTCGCATCGTCGTCGCAGAGCTTGGCTCGAAAGCGTTCCTCGATTCCGTATACGTCTTTCCACGTTTCGATCTCTTCGCTCAATCCGGCTGGCCCGAACTCCAGCTCGACATCGTCCGGTTTCGAAATCCGCGTGCTTTAAGTTGTTCCTGAGGTATCTCTCGCTCGTTGTTCGCAGAAGAGGCCCATTTCATCACAACCCTGCAAAAAGCTCTTTTTCAAAAAATTGCAATCGACCCAAGGTGAATTTGTCGCCGACTTCATTTCAGCAACAAACATCTCCTGCGGAGTCTTTTCATAGTTGTGCGATTCGTCGATGACGCGTTTCAACCAATTGAGACCACCATTCTGACTGCAACACTTGGCAGCGTATCGTTCTGGGATGCGGTATAGTTCTTGCCAAGTCGCAGTTTCGACTGACTGTGTCGCAGATTCAAATTTGACCTCTATGTCAGCGTCTCGAAGTTGCCTCCAATTCTTGGTCTTAACCAAGACCTTGCATTGAATGTCTGGTTCATTTTCCCTGAAAGGATAGAATGCTTTGCGACGATTGCCGTCTCGATCGTGTATTGGATCTTGGGTTCTCTTATTGTCTGAATTGCATTTGCTGCACGACGGACAAAGGTTTCGAAGGTTGACCGAGTTGAATGGATACTTGCTCTTTGGCAAGTAGTGGTCGAAAGCGTCTCGCGTTGGATCGTACTCGCCGTCGATAGGCAGAATTCCGCAGAACGGGCAAACATCCAGGTCATTACTATTACCGCGTGCGACAAATGACCGATAGTATTCGCCGATTGTTGAGCCAACCCGCTGTTTCACGAGAGCCAGATCGAAGAAACCAGAAGAATAAAGCTTTGAAAAGAAGCTTTCGATCTTCTTGTTCAATTCTGGTTTCGAGCTGTCGAGTTCTCCGTAACGCACGGGCGCGCTCCCCTCGGAAAGCTCGCAGAGGGCAGTCAAGTCGTTGTTCTGATCGAAGTGAGCGAGATAGACAGCAATTTCATCGCGTGAAAGTCGCTTGAACTCATTGAAGATTGCATTGACATGTGTGTAAAAGAAAGAGGCAGCCCCGTTCTCGGCTAGTTTGTCTGCAAGATCCTGCCTGGCAAGCTCAGACATGATGTCGAACAAAGACTGGTTCGATCGGTAAAGCTCGATGCTGTATTCGAGTTCTGGAGCTTTGCACCAGACCTCGCGGAACACAAAGTCGACGAACTTGTGCATTGACTCCATTGCATGCGGTACGGGCTTGTACGGGAAAAGCATTATTCCGTCTCTTTCTCGGCGGCGAGCATGCTTTGGATCAATAGCACCTTCTCAATCGAGTCACCGAGTTGCCGATGTAGGTCGGCGATGATCTCTTGAGTCTGCTCGCCCGACTGTGCTCGATTGTCGAAACGCTCGCGATAGCGATCCAACTGCGATTCAGCATACTGTCCGATGGTTTCCTTCTTTCTAAAAGTCTCCGCAGTGATGAAGTTAATCGATGCGCCAAGGGTCTTGTATTCGGGGTGAATGATATTCACTCTGCCGTCCTCGTTCCTAAACAAGAGCACACGATCACGTTTGCTATCAGAAATCAGGAACGGCGAGTGCGTGGTGATTAGCATCTCATGCGTCTTGCTGTCGCCGAAGCACTTGCGAAGGCGAGAGATGAAACTAGATCGCCAGTCGGGATTGAAATGGGTTTCTGGTTCGTCGAGAAGGAAGAGGCAGTTGGTGTTTTTGAACAGCAAGCACAGGCCGAGACTGTGAAGCAGTTGATGCTCTCCGTCGGAGAGGCTTTTGAGCATCACGGGCTCGTCGACGCCTTCCTTGGTGAATTGGACGAACTTGAAACGCATGATGCGTTCGTCGGAGGCGAGCGTCGGGACGGTTTCGCTGACGTAGTGGCTGTCTGATTTGTAGAGATCGGCCTTTAGCTCATCGCTGACACTGTATAGATTCAGGAACAGCAGAACCTGAAAAGCATGAAAGAGTTCTATTGGCGACTTTTTGACTTTGAAACCGAAGTTGTCGCGGAATGCTTGACGCGTCACGGAATTAACGAAGTAATCCAAATAGAGCGTGCCGGTCTCTGGATCACTGAAGTATGAAGTAGCACACCGTTGAAGTTTGTTGATGATCCTGTTGAGCCGATCTTTTCTTCCTCTTTCCTCTTGAGCGCCAGAAAACTCAATCTGCTCATTTCGCTCAAGTCGTTCTGTTAGCTCAACTTCAACAGCGAAGTCGCTTCCGCGAAGGGCTGGATGATTTTCCCCCAATTCCATGATGATTTCATCAGAGATGCTCACTTGGCGTTTGATAATGATTCGGAATTCCTTTAATTCTTCAAGCCCTACGTCGCTACATAACAGACTAAGTCGACGCTCATAAGCGTGCTTGCGTTCGTCGGCATTCTCGATGTCATCTTCATACAACAGGTTACATAGTAGAATTGCTTGGCTGAAACTGTTGTCTAAAAACGCGAGACGTGTTTCCGGACGTCCGGGGTAGTCCAGCTGACTCTTTAGTTTGCTCCAGTATTCGTCGTACTGAATGAAACGCATCTTAAAAAATGGCAGGCTCAACAATTCGTTCTCGCCGGACGAATATCCAACAACATACTCTGGCAAAAGGAAGCCGATATCTTCCTCGTTAGCAACGTCAATCAGATATTCGCCGTTATCGTGCTTCAGCACTGTTTGTATTACAGGAGCCGAGCCAGGAACCTTGTTGATGCGAACATGCTTTCGCTCGATCGCAGATTCGACAGATGAACGAGGTAACGCAATCGAGTACTCGAGTTCGTACGCGTCTGGAATGCCCTGCGAGTCCATTATGCCATCGGAATTGAACTCCTCATCATAGACATACGTTGCGGGCAAGTCTCTCCAGACTCTGTGTGTCTCGAGTTGGAAGAAGATGGCTGCGAGCAGTTCGAGCAGGTTTGATTTGCCGCTGCCGTTCCGGCCAGCGCAAACGAAGGGGGATACACCCTCTTTGCTATTCAGTTCTTCGTCGAGTTCCCAGTCCGAACGAAAGTGGTACTCGAAACCTGGTTGAAGGCTACGGAAGGGTTGGTCATCGGTAAGTTTCAAGCGGATAAGCTTCACGGGCCATCAATCCTTTGTGGCCAAGACACGAATTCGGTTGGACTCGTTGTCGTAGTCCTGTTTTAGCCGGTTGTATTTGAGTTCCTCGAAGATCCATTTTCTTACTTGCTCATAGGTCGATAGATCAACCGATTGAGGAAGCCACTCCGCGTTGCGTTCAATCGACATATCCATCAGCTTTTTGTCCACTAGCTTTAGAAATTCGTCTGCGGAGATTCGTTGACGCCCCTTATGCTGACAGTACGCAGTTAACCAAGTGTGGAGTGCTTCTTGATTGACTCGAGCTGAGTCATCGAGTATCGACTTTGTAGGGGTAGGCAACTCGAACGGAAGCTCCTCGATTGTCGTTGGCTTATCTGTTTCGTTTTCAGGTTCTCCTTCGATGCTTTCAGCTATTGCGGTAGTCCGAGATAGGTCCAATTCACCTTCAAACGCGAGATTGGCAAGGGCATCGTACAGGGTCTGCAAACGATCGATAGTGACTCGGAGTCGCCCCTGCAAAGTCTGTGTCCGATCATGGATTCGAGCAAACTCATCTTGCAGATCGACAGAAGGTCGAGGAATCAACGTTTCCTTTATCAACGTCAGATTTAATCCGCTCATAATTGCGCCGCGATCTTTGCTTGCTAGTTGCTTCTGTATGTGCGGGCTTGAATGAATGGAGTACGACAGATACGTGGGGTTTGCGATTCTCCGATTAACGGTGATCGCAGCTAGGTGTTTTGTGTTGATCGCGAGCGGAATGTCTTCTGGGATAACTGCGGACCGGCCAATTGTTCCCATGATCGTAATGATCACATCACCGGGGTAAATACGATAATTCTTGAGCTGTTCGTACTTTTCAAGAGTAATGAATCGCCGCTGCCCCCACTCGAATTTGTTATTGACAGCGTTGTCAATTCCAAGAACCGCCACATCACCGTCCTCATTGAACTCACTATGCAAGAGGTTAGAACCAAAGGGGCCCGTACGCATTGAGCGTCTATCGCTAGCAGCTAGTTCGCTAATGGGAACCATGGGCCATTCCGAAAATCTCGGAGATGACGGACCAAACATGTCGTGGAAGACGCTTTTGAGGAGGTCGTCGAGTTGTTGCAGGTGTTGTTTCCGCTGGGCAATCAGACCTTCCACTTTGCTCAGCAAATACGCAATCCGCTTCTGGTCCTCCAGCGGCGGAAGCGGGATTTCGTGCTTCCAAAACGCATCCATTTTCGCGCGTGGCATCTTGGCTCCAGCGACCTTGTCGCTAATCCAGCTAACGAAGGCGAGCGACCGCAGGTAGTAGCACAGGTAACGCCTATCCAATTTGGAAGGATCGGGGCGTAGAGGCACTAACTCAGAAGTCGCAATGCCAATCGAATCAGGGCAAACGACCTTATTGAGATACGGACGAAGCTTGGAATACAGTACGTTTCGTTGGTCGAATACAAACGTCGATGATCCAGCTTCGCGTGCGGGCAAGAAGTTGCGCTCGTGGATCACACCCGTCCCTGATTCGATTTGCTCTAGCCCAAGGTGCCAAACGACATCTTCATGACGTGGCCGATGATCGGATGCTTTTGCTGGCGCGACATCGGACAGTTTTGCGTAATTCACGATGTTGCTTCCTTTATCTGTTCATCAATGAATCGTTGCATCTCTTCTTTCTTCGGTAGTTCAAGCTGGTACTTGGCGATGAAGAGCTGGTTGTCCATGCCGGCTAAAGCGTACTCCGCTAGGGCGTGGTTCTTGTCGGTGCAGAGCAGAATGCCGACGGGCGGGTTGTCGCCTTCGGTCATCATGTTGGATTGATACCAACTGACGTAGGAGTTAAGTTGGCCAAGGTTCTCGTGACTGAAACGCTCAAGCTTGAGTTCCACCAAAACATGGCATTTCAAGATGCGGTGGTAGAAAACGAGATCGACAAAGAAATGCTCGTCGCCGATTAGAATGCGTTTCTGGCGAGCTTCAAAACAAAATCCGTGGCCGAGTTCCAGCAGGAAATGTTGCAGCTTGTCGATAAGCTGTTGCTCCAGATGCGACTCGCTCATCACTTCGGTTGGCGTCAACCCGAGGAACTCGAAGATGTATGGATCGCGGATGTTCAGGTCAGAATTCTGCTCGGCCCCGTCATGGGCCAGCTCGGAAAGTTTCTGTTTGTTCTTGGATAGACCTGATCGCTCGTAGTACAAACTGCCAATCTGCCGTTTCAGTTCGCGGACGGACCAGTTGCCCTGCATCGCTTCGGCTTCGTAGAAAGCGCGTTGGGTTTCATCGTCCAAGTCAACGATCTGCTCTAAGTGGCTGTACGAAAGCCGCGAAATCAACTGACTGGCGGGTCTGTCGAATTGTGGGGACGCTGTCCCCACTTTTACTTCTCCTGCGTTTCGCAGTGTTTCTGTGATGCCGGGCATGTTTCTGAATTTTGGGGGCAGTGTCCCCACAATTGCCGGATAGAGCCGAAAGAACCGAACGTACCGGTAGAGCTGGCGGCGGTTGCAATTGCTGACCGTCTTCAAGCGTTTGGCGAGTTCCGTGAATAATTTCTCGCCGTATTGGGCTCGGTCGCTGCCGCGAAGCTCATACTGGGCAATGTGATGCCCGATCAGCCAATTGCGGAGCGTTAGGCTGACATTGACCGCTTTGCCCGCTTGTGCGGACAACTCCTGGTGCGTTTGCTGGATTTGCAGAACCAGTTCGGCCAGTGTATCGAGCGATGGAACGGAGTCGCTCATCCGATCATCTCCCGCAGTTCCAATAACTCGCGCACGATGCCGCTCTTGATCTTGGCAAGATCCTTTTCCGCAACGTCGCCGACTTCAGCTTCGATCAGTTTGTCCAGAATGACGCTGGGAGCTTCATACTGGATTTCCTCGTAGGTGTCTTCGTGATAACGGCTGAAGCTGAGGTCGTAGTCTTCGGCTTTGATGTCGGCGTAGGGGACGGTAAAGTGTTTTTGCTTTCGATCGGATTCGGTTTTCGGCTTGAGCGATTGGTACTTTTCGACGATATCTTGTAGGTCGCCCGTACAATCTTGCTTGGTCCGTTTGTCGTCCAACGAATAGCCGTCGGCCTGCATGTCGTAAAACCAGACCTTCTTGGTCGCCGGCTTGGTGACCTTGGCATCGGGGGCCCAGACTTTGGTGAACAACAAGATCGCGGTGCTGACTCCCGCGTATGGTTTGAAGACGCCGCTGGGCATGGTGATGACCGCTTTCAATTCGCATCGATCCACTAACAATTGCCGCAGCGTTTTGAAGGCCTTGCCTGATCCGAACAAGACACCTTGCGGGACGATGACGCAGGCGGTGCCGCCGGTCTTGAGCAAACGGTAGATGTTCTCGACGAACAGTAACTCGCTTTTGGTCGTGCCAATCGTCAGTCGCTCGTTGATGTCACCTTTATCGACGCTGCCCGTGAATGGCGGATTGGCCATCACGATGTCGTACTCGGATTCTTCATTGAAGCTCTTGCTGAGCGTGTCTTTGTAGTCGATCATCGGTTCGTCGATGCCGTGCATCATCAGGTTCATCAGGCCAAGACGAACCATAGTGCTGTCGATGTCAAAGCCGATCAGCGATTGTGCGAGGATCGTTTGGGCTTTGTCGGTTAGGGCGGCGGCGACCGAAGTTCGCACGAAGCCGTCTTCGTCGGGCGTTAGATTCTTGGTCCCAGCTTTGACGGCCAATTGGGTGACGATGTACTGGTAGGCCCCCAGCAAGAAGCCGGCTGAACCGCAGGCGGGATCGACGATGCGATGGCCAAGTTGTGGCTGGACCAGTTCTGTCATCAGTTTGATGATGTGCCGTGGAGTACGGAACTGACCGTTCTTACCGGCAGAGGCAATTTCGGAAAGCAGCATCTCATAGACGTCGCCTTGGATGTCTTGAAACGCTTGCCCCTTTTCTTGCGAGTCCCTTTCCATGATCTCGAAGATTTTGTCGATCGTTTTCACCGCCTCGACCAGTAAGGCCGGTTTGGGGATGATGAAGACAGCGTTCTTCATGTGATGCGTGAACTTGGATACCTCGCCGTTCATGTCTTTCAGGAAGGGAAAGACTTTGGATTGAACGTGGGTCAGCATTTCCTCCGCCTGATAGCGGCTAAATTCACTCCAGCGAAGCGTGCGTTTGTTGATGGCGTACTGTTTGGGGTTGTCCTGCTTTCGGTACTCGGGAGGAATCCAAGTGCCCTTAAAACGTGATTTATACGCCTCGCCCGTGAACTCTGCATCGGCCTGTTTTTTGGCGTCGAGTTCGTCCAATCGCTTCATAAACAGCAAATAGGTGATTTGTTCGATTGCGGTGAGCGGATTGGAGATCCCGCCGCTCCAGAATTTGTTCCAGAGTTGATCGATCTGGCTTTTGAGTTCAGGGTTGTTTTGGAGCATGGTTGGGTTTCGCTATTCCCGTGCGTTCTTGTGGTTCGCTCTCAGGCTTGAAGCCTAAACCACATTTTTATGATGCCAAAGCTGTCGTGAGTTCCAGGATTTCGTTGATCTCGGTTGGGCTGAAGATACCGCGTATTCCCTGTGGATGCAGAACAGTAAATGGCGAGCTAATCAGATCTTTCTTCTCGACCTTCTCGCGTTCCAAGATAAAGCTCTTCAGTAAGTTCAGGAACTCAAGTTGACGACTGTTGAGGTTTGTGTGTTGCTGAATGAACTGATCGAAGGCCTCGGCCACGGACTCTGAAAAACTCTTGAGTTGTTCGATGCCCAGAATGTGCTTGATGAACTGGATGAACTTGGCTTTGCGATTTTGGTACACTTGACGCAACAGTTCTTCGGTGATGTGAGGATGCTCGGCGTGCAGTAGCTCCGCCAATTCGTTGGCGTCTGCGGTGGAGATTTCTTCGCCGTTTTTGATCCGCGTCAAGATCGGATTGTGCCGAGTAAGTTCAGCGATGAGAGATTCGACCATTTCCTTGTAGCGGCTGATACTGACCGACTCGTGTTGCGGCCCAAACTCGACGAATTCTTTGCGGTGCAGTTCGTCTTTGAAATCTAGGTGCGCGGTTCCTGGGCCAGGGGTCGAGTCGCGGAACTTCATCAGGGGCCCAAGTTTCTGATTCAGCTCATCTAGGAAATCTTCCCGTTGAACGGGATCCGAGATGGACCAAGGCGCGTTTGTCTGTGCCCGACGAATCAGTGGTTCCTCGGCTTGAACGAAGCCAACGCTCATCGGTAGTTCGGCGATTTGTTCGATGACGCTTTCCTTGAGAGCTTCTGCCTTTTCGATTTCGCCAGAGAGGTTTGCCAAGGCATGTTCCAGCAGGTCTCGCTCGAAACGCATTGCTTTGAAGTCTGCTTCGGAGACCGTGCGAAAAAGCGGTGGGATCTCGGATCGCAAAAACTCGAGCTTGGCGTGATCCAATTCTGACCAGAAGGTGTCGTCGCCAACACGACCGAGCGCGGCCGCGGCTTCCTTGATGACTACAGACCCGCTGGGTAGTGCAGCGATAGTGGACCGGAGCAGGTTCGCTTCACGTTCAGCGATCTGCGGATATTGGGTATCAATCGCTTTCTCAATCTTGTCGATACGCAGGCCCGCAACGCGCACTGGGAGAGCGACTTGCGGCTTTAGTTCCTTGCCTTTCGGGTTCAGTTTGAAGTACTCGAAATTGTCCCAGCAATCCAGAATCAAAAAGACGTCCTTCTCGACACACCATGGTTTCGGTTTGCTGGCTTCGAGCAGTCGTGTGCCCCGACCGACCATCTGCCAAAATTTGGTGTACGAGTAAACTGGTTTTGCGAAGACAAGATTCACAATTTCGCGGATATCAATCCCTGTATCGAGCATGTCGACGCTAATGGCGACGCGTGGCATATCGCTGTTGGTGAATTGATCCAGCAAGCCACCTTTGCCATAAACACGAGGGTCGTCCGACACCAGCACCTTCGCCAGTTCACCCGCGTACTCTGGATAAAGTTGGTCGAAGACTTCTTCGACGCGGCGGGCGTGGGCCTTGGAAATGCAGAAGAAGATGGTTTTTCCAGGCAGGACACCGCTCGTGTCCTTAATGCACTCTTCCATGAACTCTCGGACGATGAGAGTGTTGGTGCCTTTGTTAGTGACTTGTTTTTCGAGCTGAGTACCTTCGAAGTTGATTTCCTCGACGTCCGTGCCATCGAGGATCAAGCGTTTTTGATCTTCCAGCGAAATGGTCCGCTTGCTGATGCCTTCGATTTGAAATCGAGTCTGGATCTTCATGACCTGAAAATTACACAAGTACGGAGGCGCGTTGTTGACAGCGTCCTCATAGGTGTACGCGAACGTCGGCAGGCCATCTTCGCAATGAAACACTTCAAAGGTGTTGTGGTCGATCAGATCGGTGGGCGTTGCGGTTAGGCCGAGCCGGATGGCGTCGAAGTAGTTGAGGACCTCGCAGTACGTGTTGTAGATGGAGCGATGGCTTTCGTCGACGATGACGAGATCGAAGAAATGTGGCGAAAGCGATTGGAGCTGATCGCGAACAATGTTCAGCATTGTTGGGTAGGTCGCGACATAAATGCGACGATCTTTGGAGAGCAACTTTTCTCCTTCGTTAGGCCAGCGTGGCTCGTTGCGAAGGTGTTCTTTGAATGCGGCCAGGGCTTGCTCGCGCAGCGCGATGCGATCGACCAAAAACAGGATGCGCTCGGCATAGCCTGCGCGCATCAACGTATCGGCCAGGGCAATACAGGTACGAGTTTTTCCGGTACCCGTTGCCATGACTAACAAGAAGTCACGTTTCTTTTGTTCAATGCCTTCAAGAACGCTACGAATCGCACGGATCTGATAATCGCGGCCTGCAATATCCGTATTGATTAGTTCGTGAGTCAGAGGTTTGCGCGTTCGGCGAATGTACTGCATCCGTTCGAGATCGTCACGCGTTGGGAATCCGATGACTCGTCGCGGCGGATAATTGCCAAGGTCCCAGAGGAAGATTTCGTGGCCGTTGGTATAGAAGCAAAACGGAAGCTCGCCACCATGCTCTGCCTGGATGTTAAGGCAGTACTGCTTTGCTTGCTCGCGACCGATCGCTGGGTCTTGGCTTGTCTTCTTGGCTTCAACGACTGCGAGTGGCTTTGCGTCTTTGCCGAGCAATCCGTAGTCACCGTACTGGTTCGCGGAATAGGAGGTTTGAGATTCGGCAACTCTATCAGCCCGCTTGGGCGCGATACTGAGCTCCAAAGCCACTTGCGTGGGATCAGAGACATTCCAACCCGCCTCCGCTAGGCGCTTGTCGATGATCTCTCTGCGAGTGGATGACTCATCGCTCATTGTGGATGGTGTCTACTGCTGGTTCAACTGGTGCTTTAATGACCTGAAGGAGTGGCTAGCATACGTTCTCACGGGGGCCGTCGCAATTGCAGGACAGCTTTCGAGTAGATCTTCGGCGATAAGGCTGGAATGCTCCGTTCAAAGTACTCCAAATAACTGAGCTACCGTCGCTTGGCCCTCGCGTTTGGCCCGCTGACGGTGTGTAGTCTCATTGCGATGCCATCGCCAGCTGCTGGCATTCTTCAATTCAAACACCTGTGCATGATGATTGCGCTAACAAGAATAGCTGGCAATCTCACGAGATTTCAGGCAAGGGTTCGCTATGTAGCAACATTCGCTTTCGAGTTCCTTCTCCCAATGGGCGAGTCTTCGCCAGCTAGCCTCGATCCATAAATCCTCTTGCTGTTCAGATATGAAGTAGTCATGCGGCAATTTCACTTTTACTGCTAGTTTTGAGCAATTCTTCGAGGCAAGGCACGCAAGCTGCGCCGGTCGCTTTTGGGCAAAGGCCGATGGGCAAACCGCACCATCGGCACAGCTGGCACCATCTGATTGTCGCACAGTGCTCGCCAGGGTTTCCTCTAGAGCTGCTTACCTACATGCGACTTGGGAATATTGAATCGACCTAGAATCTAACAAGACCCCTTAGGTTCAACGCTCGAAATCTAGGTACTACTCTGTGAATGCAGCAGCTCTAGTAACACGCCTCTCGCGAATAAAGCCCGATTACTCACCGAATGACCAATTGCGCATGGCATTGCTTGTGGTTCTTAGGAATCATGATTGGCATATGCTCTCAGACGCTGCATTGATGCAAGTCTGTTCGGACATCAGCTTGGAGCTGACTGCTGCCACCGATCAACACGCGGCGATCTCCGTCGAGTTGGATTCGTTGGCGGCAAATGCACCGTGTCAATTCTCGCCGGAACACCTGTGGTCGCTGGTACGTGCCATCAAACTGCAGGGCCGCATCCTGGAATTCTACCTCGAGCCGGAGCAGGTTTCCGTCTAGCTGCTGATCAAGAAACGCTGGCTATCCCAATAGCAATAGCGAGATATTGACGTAGACCACGATTCCGAGAATATCGTTGATGCCCGCCACAAAGGGGTTGCTCATCAGGGCTGGATCCCAGCCAACGTGTTTGAAGAGTAATGGAAGAATCGAACCGGAAAGCGTTCCGCATAGTACGACCAGGAAGATAGTGATCGGGACGATGTAGGAAGTAGTGATTGTTGGCGCCAATAGCATTGCCGGTAGCAGCGACAATGATGCCAAGAAAATTCCCAGCAGGCATCCGGTGGCGATTTCACGATTGACGATCGTGAACCAATCGCCAGCCTTGATATCTCCGGTGGCCATGGCAGCGATAATCAGCGTCGATGATTGTGCACCAGAATTCCCACCCGAGCCAATGACTAGTGGAATGAAATAGACCAGCCAGGTGAATTGATCGAGCACCGGTTCGTAGCGACGCAGGGCAAGTGCGGTGATCAGCCCCGCGAAGAAAAGGATACCCAGCCACATGCCACGTTTCCAAGTCAATGTCAGGATGGGAGTGCGGGCGTAGCTGTCGTCCAGTGGCTCGACAGCCGCGATTCGTTGCACGTCCTCGGTAGCCTCTTCTAGTACAACGTCTATCACATCGTCGTGAGTAATAATGCCCAGCATGTGGCGTTGGGCATCGACAACAGGAATTGCCAACAAGTCGTACTTGGCTACAACATGGGCTACGTCCTGCTGATCATCATTCGCGTTCACGGTCACAATATCGGTGTCCATGAGGTCTGCGATCTTGCGATCGAGCTTTCCGAAAGAGGAGACCAATTTGCGAGTGCTGACCACGCCGCGCAGGTGATTTGTGCTGTCGACGACGTAGATGTAGTAGATTGTTTCAAGACGTTCGGCTTGGCGACTCAACTGTTCGAGCGCCTGCTTGACTGTCAGCTTTTCGTCCAAGCAGGCGGCTTCGGTAGTCATGATTGACCCAGCCGTGCCTTCGGGAAATGTCTGCAGTCGCCGAATGTCTCGTCGGTCTGGCGCAGGTACTAATGCCAACAATTGATCGACACGTCTCTCGTCCAGCTCTCCCAGAATGTCGACTGCATCGTCGGCAGGCACGTGGGTAATCAGGTCAGCTACTTCACGCTCATCCTCACTTGCCAACATCTCCAGTTTTCGGGAGTGTTCGAAGTAGCTGAAAATCTCAGCCCGCAAGACAAGGTCCGCATGCTGGAGGACTTGCCAGGCTTCATGAGCGTCTAGCCCTTCCATGAACTCGGCAGTTCTCGCCGGGTGCAGGGCTGTACAAAATTCTTGCAGCGCCCCGGAATTGCCTTCAGAGAGCATCTCGCGCAGTTCAGGGAGAAAAAGCGTATTGATCATTGCGAGTTGTCATATGGCAGTAGAGGTTAGCCGTCGAACCGCAACGGCAATTCATCACGAAGCAAATAGCAAACGCTTGCCGTGCAGTCCTAGGTCAACGATGGAGACGGGCTGGACAACACCTGCTTAACAAGTATTTTGAACAAACATGCTAAGTTGCCATGCGTGAAACTGTCAATTCAATCTTCCGAGGGAGCCCAACTTTGATGGATCCGAAAATTCAGCAGATTATCGATGAGTTAGTCGTTGCCTACTTCATGGAATTAGAAACGGTGATGAGCTATGTCGCCAACAGCGTAAACCTGGATGGGGTACGAGCCGAAGAGATCAAAAAGAGCCTAGCCGCCGATGTGGTCGCGGAACTCGGCCATGCCCAGCAGTTGGCCAACCGCATTAAGACCATCGGAGGTCGAGTGCCAGGCAGCCAGGTCTTTAAAGCTCAGCAGAGCTCCCTGCAGCCGCCAGCCGATTCGACCGATTTAGTCGCTGTGATCAAAGGAGTCATCGAGGCGGAAGACGGTGCTTGCGCGCAGTATTCTAAGATTATCAAGCTGTGTGATGGTGTGGACTACGTTACTCAGGATCTATGCATTACGCTTCTGGCAGACGAGGAGCAGCACCGCCGCGAGTTTCGCGGCTTCTTGATGGAGTATGAAAAACCTTAAGCCGCCGGGCACAACAAACTGCGCCATGAGGAAAGCGTGCTCCAAGAGAACTTGTCCCTATTCAACCAACGAGTACAGAGCCGAATAGGGACTCGTTGACTCGCTCGTCGTGTCTAACGTGGCCTGTTTCTGGCCAAATTCAAAGTTTTTGTTTCCCAATACATGGCTCAAGGGGGCGTTGTTTCCCTTGGGGCCTCTTTAGGGGCGACCTATTTCTTTTTAAGGGACGGTCTTGCTAGCAACACCCCAAAGGCGGTGGTTGTGGCGGCAGTCCACTGCTGCCTAAATATCAAAAGATGTCTCACCACGGGTTGGAGTTTCCAAACCGGCGAGAGGGAGCATGTAAAACGCTTTAACGGAGTAGTAAGGAATGCGAGTGCACCGAGGATTGGTTGGGTGTCTGCTGGTAGCTTGGGGAATCCAATTGCCCTGCGCCCTGTTTGCGCAGACGATTGTGCCGCGAGCGTCTGATCAGCAGGTAGCGGTTCAAGGGCAAGTGCTGGCGCCCCATGTCGTTCCGGCGCAGGTTTTTCCAAGACATATCGTTTATTGGGGGACCGAGCAGGCGGCGACATTAGTACAAGGATCTCTAACGCGGTACGCTCAGCCGTTCACGCAGGGGCAAGACTTGCTGCCGTCCGGTGGAACGGTCACCAGCGCGGTGGCCAGCGATCGCCAGCATCTACAATCGCAGGCAGCCTATGAAGCGCAACAAATGGCTGCCCGCAGTTACAAGGGGCACGTGCGTGGCACGATTGCTGGAGTTCGTTTTTGTGGAGTTGGCTGGAGTTCGTCATCTCCCAATGCACCGACCTGTTCTCCTGCCAAAGGCATGACTCTTGTTGCTGACGCAGTCGCGCGAGGTCGCGACGGATGGTATCGGGTTCGCTATTGGCGTTAACCTTGACGCAGAATCAAGTGGCTGGGCGCACAAATGGCTGGGCGCGGTGCGGGCGGAGACGGCCACCTCCGCTCGCCCGGCCGGCCAGAACTGCGTTTCCGTCCCGCGGCAATTCGAACAAATTGACTGGACCAAATTGATTGGAAAGAAAGCTTTCCTGGGGATGCAGCTTGGGCTAGACGTCTGGAAATGCTAGAATCAGACCCAAAATACAGCTAGCACTCCAGACCCTCGCATAACACGAAACCATGAATCTCTTGGCAAGAACAATCAGTTTCGTCTGCGTGTTTGTCGTTGGCTTTGCCACGGCGACCTCCATCTGCCAAGGCCAAGTGGCAGGGGCTCCCCCCTTCGATTGGTCCATGCCTACAAATGCGGACGTGCCAGCGCTTCAGGAATTCCTTAAGCGGGCCAAGGGAACAAAACCCGCATCACTGGAAGAACACAAAGCGATTCAGACTGCGATTCGTGATGCCGCTCAACGATTACGGGAAATGTTGGCTGACCGAAAATCGGAGGCTGCCTATCGGGACGCTGAGTTTGACGAGATTGCGGCGTCAGTGTCTCTGATGGCCAATTTTGGTGAAGATGCAAAAGAAACAACTAGAAAGCGGGTCGAGGAGTTTCTCCGCAGCCGCGAGGAGTTGAGCATTCAGGATATCCAAACTGGAATGCTGGCCGCAGTGATGCTGGAATTGCAACCGAATAAAGCGCCTGCCCGCGATATGTATAACTTGCTGGACGAATTGTTGGCCAAGGACCAGCGGAAAGAAATGCAACGGCTACGAGCCAATCTGCAATCGGCTGTGCGGCGTTTAGACCTACTGGGGAAAAAACTCGATCTCCAGTCGATTGCCATCGATGGACACAAGATAAGTATTGATGATTATGCGGGTAAGTACTTATTGGTTGTTTTTTTTGCGACCTGGAGCGAGCCTTGTTTGGCCGAAATACCGCACCTGAAAGCGATTTACGGCAAGTATCGCGATCGGGGGTTGTCGGTGTTAGGCGTTAGCATCGACTCTGATGAATCAAAACTGAAAGAGTATTTGGCTGGCGCAGAATTGCCTTGGCCTGTAGTCCACGATAACGCCAAGGAAGGGCGCAATCGAATGCAAGCTAAATTTGGGATAACTGTGCTGCCAGTCATCCTGCTGCTGAACAAAGAGGGAACGGTAGTTTCTCTAGAGGCAATCGGTGGCGAATTGGACCGTCTGGTTAGCTTGCTTTTCGAGTCACCGACTCCTGCGGCTCCGCTGTCGACCACGAGTGAACAAGGATGATCAAGGGAACTATTTTCGGGTTTGCCGAAAAAAAACTTGGTTTGCACGTTAGTCGTCACGCTTCGCCGGGATGATATTGACGGGCCAAGTTTTTTTCCGCAGATCCTTGGTGAAATCATTGGGTCAAAGAATCGACGGCATCCCTGGGCTAAGCGGATTTGCGCGCGGGAGGTTGCCAACGAAGTCTACGAGTCAGGAAACAGCAATGGTCTCGATCGAGCATAGCGGCTGCGTGAGGCGGCCACATTCAACCCTCAGGGCAATTTTGTCAAACACAAGGCTTGCATCCGTATTGTTGATTGCCAGTTTGCTTAGCGCAGGATGCAATCGTGCTGAACCTGAAAAGATTAACACTGGCTCGCTTGTAAAGGCAGGTGAATCGCCTAGCGATAGGGCTGGTGTTGATTCTGGCGTCCCCGTCCTGAAGGACAGTTTGCAAGCGCAGCCACTGGATGGTGAGGAATCTAGGGTTGCACCGACGCTAGGTGAGCAGGAAAACGTCGCGCCCAAACCAGAAATCGCCCAATTAGTACCAAAATCGAATGAGTTGCCGAGAACTTTTGAGTTGTTGCAGCCCAATCCGACTACAGTGCCAGCGGAGCTACTGGACCACATCCGTGAAATTGATCGGGCAATCCAGGAGCTTGTGCGGTTGGGGATGAACGATGCAGTGGATGAACAATCCTATGTGGCAGGTGGGCTTCGACTGGGGCGGCTCAAGCATGAAGCGGGGGGAAGGCTGGCTTCGCTTAATGACGCTACGGATGAAGAGCGTCGCGCAGGGTTGATCGCACAACTAGTTGCACTGTCTCATATGAGCGGACTGCGAGATGTGGAAGCGGCGAAGGAATTGCAACGGTTCGCGGAACAGCTATCGCACTCCGAGGACGCTGGACTGGCGCACCAAAGTCGAGTCGTCTTGTTAGGTTTTGAAGTACAGGCGCTGCAAAACGGAATCAAGAAAGACCCCAATGATTTGTTGGCTCAGGTAGAGGGATTGTTCACCTCGGCCGATCAACGGAATTTCCCGGAATTCATGGCCCTACAGAACGCAGCCCAAGTTTTGCAGCAGATGGATTTTATGGATGCATCTCGGCGTGTAATGTCGATACTTGCATCAGAGTTTATTGACGCCGACGATCCGCAGTTGCGGGGCGAGGCTTGGGCGTTAGCGACTCAGGGCAGCCAGTCGATAGAGAATTTGCTCAACGCGATGAAGCCTTTGGGTACGGGTGAATTAGATGCGCCCTCGGTCGCTGCTGCTGCGCGGGCAATGATCCAAGAATTCCCGAATTGCACGACATTGGAGCAACTGGCAGAGACACTAACCAGCATCGAATACAGTGGACAAATTGGCGTTAGCATTGTCTTGGCAGATGAAGTTCGACGTGGCATGCAGTCGATCCAGGGCAGTCAGCGGCAAATCGATGGTCTACACAGCAAATTGGCATCCCATGACAAGCGTGTCGGTTTGTTGAATCAGCCCTTCTCGTTCGAATCTACCGTTTCCATGGATGGGAATCCTGTGAACACCGAGCAATTGATGGGCAAGGTGGTGCTGGTTGATTTCTGGGCGAGTTGGTGCATTCCATGTACGCAGGAAATATCTGATTTTGTAAAACCGACTTACGAGAAATTCCATGAGCAAGGATTTGAAGTTGTGGGCATCAGCATGGATGATAATTTGCAGCAAGCAGAGAATTGGATAGCGTCCCATCGTTTGCGGTGGCAAGTTCTCAGGCCCAGTGATCTGAGTGCCTTGAGCTTCGATTCGGAAATCGCCATGCGACAAGGTGTTATTCAGATTCCGTTTCAAGTTCTTTTGGGCAGAGACGGAAAGGTTGCTGAAATGCATGTGCGCGGTGCCAATTTGGCTGCTCAAGTGGAACGACTGTTAGGCGAGTAAAGCAGAAATACCAACACTTTGGAAAGATACGGCGTATGAAGACTCCCCGATGGATTACTGTCGTGGTTGGACTAGTGGTTGTCAACGGTGCTTTCGTGACCGCAACCGTATTGCACAAACATGTGTGGGCCCAAGCTGGTGACGACTTCGCAGCAACAGAAAGCCAGCCAAACGATGATACTGAGCTTCCCGTATTGCAGGCCGAAGGCAATAGCGTTGGCACCACCAAAACTGAGTCCGAGTCGCACTACTCAGGCCTGACGGAGCGTGCAGAGCCGCAGTTGCCTGAGGTGCCTTCGCTAAGCGATTCTGAGCTGCTTGAAAGCGATCCTGTGTTTAGCGAAATCAAGAAGATGTTTTCGGACTCGAAATTTGGGCTGGAGGGCAACAGCGAACTCGCAGCTCCTCCAAGTGCGCCTGTCGAACCCAGCGCCGACTACTTTCGCAAACTGGATAGTCGCCTGCAAACGGCGATGCGGCTTTGCGAGTCGGCGCGGGCGATTGCAGCTGAAGGGGAGGAAATGATGGGTCTTGGGGATCGTCGCGGCTCGCAGGACTTACTGGGGATGGCCATCCAGTTGCGAGAAATGGCGGCAGAACTGCTGGTTAAGGAACTCTGACCTATTGCCGCCACGTCCCGTTTGGGTGTGCTGCAAGGAATAAGAAGTAGTGGAATGCAACTGTCTGCATAACGCGCACATAACAATTAACTGTGTCTTAGCTTGTTGAGGGCCGAGAGATTGAAACTCTGCCTGCGAACGACATGGACATTTGCCCAGCCGCCCGCCGCAGCCACTTCTTTGCCTGGCTGACGACGGGCCACGAGGATCGACCGCGGCGAAATCAGTTTGCGGCGATTGGGAGATCAAAATCACCTTGCATATCGCGCCAAACACAATGGATGTGATTCGCTGGGTTTCCGGCAGCGTCCGCTTGATAGTTGACGAACTCGATCAAGAACGTTGGTCCTTGAACAATGTAATAGTGTTCCCGGCCGGCCTGCTTGGCACCTGACCAAGCAAATTTGACCTTATCAAAGCCAGCATCATTGATCAGTTTCCAGCGTCTTTGGCTGACCAGCGGTTTCATCTTGGATGTATAAGCTTGCATCAATTTCTTGAGTGTAGCCTGTTGCTCGGTGGACAGATCAGAGGCTGCGATACCACGAGCCTCGTCAGTTGGTGGTTGCGGAGTTCCAGCAGCACGGATTTCCGTTGGCGTATCGCCCGGCAGCATTGCTTGAGTCAGTTGCTCTTCGCTAAGGCTATTCACCAGTGTAAAGCCATGTTCTTCTTCATCTCTGAGAACTCGGAGGCCTTTTGTCATTTTGCCGCCAAAATCGTCTTTAAGTTCCGCTGGATTTGAAGCGAAGAATTGTGGGGTCGAATCCACAATTCGGTTGCCTTGCAGAACGAAGTTCAATGACAAGTGGTGACCTTCGATGCTTAACCCCCACTTTGCTTGTTGGGCAGGGGAACCAAACACTGTGAAGTAGTATTTCTCCGGGTTGCGTTCGTTGGCTCCACCGGGGCCTTCCAGCTTTCGCAGCACGGATTCCAGCTGCATGATGGTGGTGGCCTTGTTGTAGCCCAGTTGGCTGACAGCGGCTCGAAGCACCTTCATCGCCGCTTCCTTTTGTTCTGCCTGCATCTCCATCAGCGGCAAGCCCTTGCGAGTAGCCATTGGAATGAAGTGCCACGCGACGCGCTTTTCGGAGCCGAATTCGAGTACAGCTTTGCCGCGTTGGTCCTCATCAAGAGTAGCCAGGAATTCTTTGCTTACCTTGACGAGTGGGTTTGCATTTGCCTTCTTCTTTCCCTCAGCTGGCTTGGGGGAGTCGGAAGCCTGAAGCTCTTGGGAAATCCGCGGCCTTTCCTGAGCCACACAAAGGCTCGTCAGTGAGACGATCAGGCAAAAGGGCAGTAAGCGCATACAAGAAAGACGCATTTGGGGTCTCCGGTCTAAGGTAGGTTCTACTCTGCAGCACTGCAGGGAATGTTCGTATGGTTATACAGGTCGCGTCCGGTTGTGATGCTCTGGTCAAGCGGGCCATAGTCGCCCAAGCCTCATTCTGTACCGGGCAAAGAATAAAGTCTCGGTAGGAAACAGTCGATGTTCGTTAGCGGCGAGTCCCGCAGCATCGGTAGCCGCGACAGTGCGGAAGATCGGTGTTGATCTTGAATGTAACTGGAACGGTTCACCAGCTGCACAACCAAGAGCATCATAGAATATCAAAAAACGCTATGCGCAGGCGCAATAATCGCAAAAAAGTCAGCCATTACCGCTGGCTGCTTCATCAATTCGAGCTGGGAATACGCATGTTGCTTGCCATAGGTGCCCGCGCTTCGATGTGGCACGCTCTATACGTTGGCGGATTCAACCCTGCCACTGAAGCACCCTGCCAGCCGGACGTTGACAGACACGAGAATCAAAGGCAACCAGTCCAGGCCTGCCGATGGGAATTTCGCGCAGTGGACTGGCGGTTCTAGCAGCGCATGAAAATGCCTTCGTGGCCCTGGGGAGCCACGAAGGCAATTGATCCCTGGCACCGGAGCAAGATGGCAAGCCAAATTGCTCCGGTGCGCAGACCTAAGCCCTGCCGCGAAGCGCTGATAGAATCGATTGACCCAGAAACCAATTTCTATCTGCAATATGCTCCGACCCAGGAGGGAGGCCAGCTATGTTTTCCCGCAAAAGCATAGCCAACGACAGAGCTTCCACTGATCGACATCCTGTCATTTCTGCTCATTCTTCCGTGAATGCGAGCTTCATCGAGTTTCGGTTTTTCTTTGCAAGCTGGGCAAAACGGACTCGATTTTCACTGACAATCAGTGAATACCGCAAAGGTTTCGTTGAGGTCAATGGGAAAAAAAGGCACTCGGTTCCGATGGCGGAAAAAGGCTGAGATTTGGGATGCTGGGTTTTTGGTTTTTTACTTGCACGCAGCGGGTGGCTACCGCTTCATCACTGACAGACTCACCGTCACGCGTCGTCCAGACGTTGATGCCACAGCCCGCCAACAACAGAACGCCGTTGTCCGTGTTTTCAACAGCCCAACGAATTGCTGCTTCTCGGTCCGGAATAACTTGAACGCGACCTGGGGATGCAAAACCTCCCAAAACGTCCATTGCAATCGACTGGGCTGCGACAGGTGACATGTCTGAAGCGCTCAGCACGACGCGGTGTGCTGCTTTTTCCAGTACTTCACCGAGTCGTTGTCGCCATTTAGGGTCGAGGCGACCATCCAGATCGAGCACGATGGTGGCGGGGCCTAAATGGTGTTGCCGCAGTGCGTGAAGTGAGACCGCGACTCGATCTGGCGTCTGTCCAGCGTCGATGTAGACAGGTACTTCGACAGCCTGGTGGATGCGTTGCATGCGTCCGGGAATGGATTCCAAGGACTCGATGCCAGCAATTGCCTCAGGTACGGAAAACTGAAAAACCCAGCTCGTTGCAACTGCTGCCATCGCTGCCCGTGCGATTTGGTCGCCCGGGATTTTCAAGGTAAGCGGCATGAGGAGATTCCCGGCCATAGCTAGCAACTGCTGCTCGCCACCAGCTCGTGAAAGTCGTTTTGCGCGGACATGCACCGCAGCGTCCAGGCCATAGCTGACGCTTTCCACACCGGCACCCTCGGCCCACTGTGCCACGCAAGCATCATCAGCGTTGTAGAGCAGGATGCCATGGGATTTCAAGCTATTATTGACCAGCCGAGTGAGTAGGGCTGCGGTGTCGCGTTGTCCGTAGGGTGTCCTCAGTTGAGGGGATCTCAGGCCGGTTGCGATGATTAGGTCAAAACCCAAGCCGTCGGTCGCCTGATTGGCAAGCATCGTGGGGGTTATCTCGATGATCGCTGCCGGTGAGCCAGCCTCTTCGGACCTTTGCAGCCATTTGGCCAGCTTTCTTGCCGCTGGTGGCTGCCTGGCGGCGCGATCGCATTCGGTCGAGTCGCTTGCTCCCAACGAAGTGTAGTAGGCCACGGCGCCCCCCAGGCGTTTGAGCATGGCGGCAACGAACAAGGCGGTTGTGGTCTTGCCATGGGTTCCGACAATGCCGATCGTAAGCATCCGTTGCGACGGGTTGCCAGCCAACGCATGGCAGACCTGGGCATAGACTTTGGAAGTGTTTTCTACCAGACATTGTGGAACGGATACTGGCAAAATGCGTTCGGCTACGATGGCTACGGCACCGCGCCGAACCGCCTCTTCTGCGTTATCATGCTCATCTGTCTGAGCGCTCAGGCGAGGGATGAAGACGTCGCCGGGTCGGCATTGATCCGCTCGATTGACGCAGCGGCGGACACAGATATCCTCGGCACCTACGAAAACTGCTTCTTTCAAGAATTTTCGAAGGCTGATAATGCGAGACGAAGATCCATTTCCGCGCGAGGATTCCTCGCCATGAGAAGACGTAGACATATGCGGCCTCCTTGCCACGATCGCAAACGTTACAGGTTGGAGTGCTGCCTCGTGCGGCACGTTCCAGAACTGAGAACCGAATTTGCTCTACAGCGTGTTCGCAAATGGTAGGCAGCGTCAATACGAAATCCAAACTAAATTGAGAAAATGCAGACGTGATGGCAAAAGAGCCGAGAATTCAGGGCGGCAATACGGCTGTGGATGCTAGCTAATTTTAAGTTGTCAAATGCAGTGGAAACGGGATTGGGTTGGGCCTTATACAGGTCGCGTCCAGTTGTGTTCTGGTCAAGCAGGTCATTATTGCGCTAGCCTCATTCTTTACGGGGCAAAGAATGAGCGTGAATCTCATCAGTGATTTCAAAGTGGTCGCGACCAGCGCGGCCGAGTGGATTTCCGGAAGTTCACGAAGAAACTGAAATGTTGGTTGATTCTCTCAAAGTAAGAAAACATGGCTCACAACGACTTGGATGTTGAACAGCTGGCGGCTTACCTGCATTTGCTTCCTCACCAGGTGCGGCGAATGGCCGACCGCGGACAATTGCCTGGAAGACGAATCGGTGGGCAATGGCGCTTTGCCGAGGAAGAGGTTCATTCGTGGCTCGAGGACCGGATTGGCGCCAGCCACGTTGATGATCTTTCCGACGTGCAAAAAGTTGTTGATCGTTGGAGTAACAACAACCAAGAGGTAGTGTGTTTGGCCAATTTGTTGCCCGTGGAAGCGATCGAGATTCCATTGAGTGCTCGTACACGCAGCAGTGTGATTCGACGGATGTGTTCCTTAGCCGCAGAGACCGGCTTGTTGTGGGACGCCGCGCGAATGAGTGAAGCAGTTTTGGCCCGTGAGGAACTTCATCCCACGGCGCTGGACAACGGTGTGGCCTTGCTGCATCCCAGACGCCCGCAGAGCTCGATCTTGGCCGATCCGTTGTTGGCTTTCGGGCGATCATTTCAGCCGTTGCCATTTGGAAACCAGAGTGGACATCTGACCGATTTATTCTTTTTGATTTGCTCGACGGACGATCGGGTCCACCTGCAGGTTTTGGCGAAACTTTCGCGCCTGGTTGGCGATACTGGTTTCTTAGCCGACATGCGGGATTGCACTGACGCTCGTTCGGCCCTTCAACTGGTGCAGAAATATGAAACCGCTCTGGACGCATTGTCCTAGTGTCAAGAATTGGAAATTCAGTTCCACATAATCCTTCCGCAATATTAGCCGCTGTGCGCTAGCACGCGGTTTTTGACGGAACCGACGCTATCGCGCTAGAGGCTGATGCGGCATCGGAATTACGATTTGTGACACTAGCGACCAGTGCATCACTTTGATCGGTTTAAGTATGGTGACGTCGTTTTGAACGTTCAATCGGTCTGTTCGTCCGTCTATTTCGGTCAAGGGGATTCCAACAGCTCGCTGAGGGGCAGGGGGGATTCCTGCGACGAAAGCCTACGGATTTGCCTCGATCAACGGATTTAGTGGGTTCGGGCGGAATTGAATTTATTCATAGGCTGGAAGCCTAGGCTAGGCTACGCGGTTTTCTCCCAGGCTGGGAAGCGCTGGAAGCCTAGGCTAGGCTACGTAAACAATCGGGAACCGGAAAGTTCGAACATCATTTCTTTTCGGCCGGAACGAAGAACGATGCTGGACGATGCTG
>JAGQPR010000279.1 GCA_020426625.1 Planctomycetales bacterium | reverse complement strand
AAATGCGTGGTATCCCAGCGCGACGCGGGAGAAGACGTCGACACGTTTGCTAGTGCCGTGCGCGGTGCACTGAGACACGACCCTGACGTAATCGTCATTGGTGAGATGCGGGATACCGATACAATTCGTTCAGCGATTAATGCAGCTGCGATCGGTCACCTTGTCATCCGCACCCTGCATTCAGGCACCACGTATGAAACCGTCAATAGAATCGTCAGCTTCTTTGATCCAGTTGAAAGAGAGCTGGTAAAACTTCAGCTGCGGGATGCGCTCAAGTGCGTGATCTGCCAACGTTTGCTGCCCAAGCGGGGAGGTGGACGTCGCGTAGCGCTAGAGTTTTTGTTCAACGACACTCCTATTGTCTCTGATTCCGTGCTGTTGGGCAACTCGCAAGGAATCAAGATCGGAATGCAGCAGACGTCATCGGCTTCGTTTATCTTCGAGAAGCATTTGTTCGATCTGTGGGAACAGAACATCATTTCGCCAGGCACTGCCTACGCCTACGTCAACGATCGATCGACATCTGAGCAGATGCTTCTCGGCAGCTACTCCATTCCATCGCCAGACACGATGTTACATCACTAGTGCGTTCTCAAAGCGGCGATCAAACAGGCAGCACGTGGGGCAAGTTTTCTGCGGGCCTTGAGCCGGTGTTTACAGCCGCCGGTGCTCGCGCCACCGGCAGAGTTCGTGTCTTTCGGCTGGTTGGCACTACCATGCAGCCCTCTTTCGGCTTCGTCTTAGCGAGGGCGTCTCAAATCGGATCTGGCAGAGTGTCGATGCCAACTTCGTCATCGACGACGCGTGGATGGTAACCAGTAACATCGCCTAGGAGTTTCTCGAGTGTGACTTCGGCAGCGACACGCGTCTTGGGCTGTTTACCGTCAGGCTGTTCGAGCCTGGCTACAATCGCAGTAATATTGTCCGCGCCGCCACGGGCGTTGGCGACATCGATAAATGAGCGGCAAATCTCCGTGGGCTCCAGTTCGCCGAGCATCATTTCTTGGATCTCAGTCTTGGTCAGGTATCGATACAAACCATCGCTACAGAGCATGATCATATCGTCTGGTTCCAGGGCCACTTTATGAACTTCGGCGTTGACCTGGCTAGCACCTGCTCCGAGCGCATTGTACAACACATTGCTCCAAGGCGAGTTGTTTGCTTCATCTTCCGTCATCCCGCCATTCTCTACTAACTGGCTGGAGACAGTGTGATCGCGAGTCAGTTGCCGCAGCTCGCCGCTGCGCAGCAAGTAGCAACGGCTGTCACCAGCATGCACTACGTACATCCAAGGCCAGATGACATACGACATCGTCAGGGTCGTACCCATGCCCTTGTGGTCCGAGTCTTCATTGGATTCCTTTTCGATTGCCTCGTGCGCTTTTTGCAGCATGATTTGCAAATCTTCGATGAACCCCTGTTCACGGCTTTCCTGGTCCTTTTCCATTTGGAAGAACCAATGCATGCTGTTGAGCAGCTGGTTGATCAACAAGTCGATCGCCAACATGCTGGCTCGATCTCCGCCCAGGTGCCCGCCCATCCCATCGGCGACCATGAACAGTTTGCCATGAGACATCCCGTACAATCGCGACTGCGCTTCCAAATTGAGGCTTGTTGAATGCACGAGCATCGATTTATTGAGATCCGCAATCAGGTAATGATCCTGATTGGTAGATCGTTTCTTACCGATATTTGTGCGTCCAGCACTGGTTATTTTTGCGAACATGCATGACCTTAGGGGGCGAGATGTTGGTCAAACCAATGGACCATTGCTTCGAACATTCGTTTGTTTCCGTCGGCGTCGAATCCGTGCCCAGCGTCTTGGATCGTGATCAGCTCATGTTCGACTTTGGCTTGTTCAAACGCCTCGTCAATTTTCTGACTGTGCCAGATGGGAACCAGTTCATCCTTGTCCCCGTGGATCAGCAGCGTGGGCGCGTCGTCTTCACTCACGTGTTTCAGTGGTGAATACTGGTCTGCCAAGCTGGGGTCAAACTTTAGCGCGGGAAATCTCTCGCGAAGCGGGTTGGCTGGATCGACGTACGGTCCAAGATCCGTGGGTGGGAACACTGCTACAACCGCCGCAACATGCGGCGCTGCTTCGCCCTGGTGATTCGTTTGCGTTCCGAGTAAGAGCGACAAATGCCCACCCGCACTAAATCCAAAGACTCCCAGCCGCTTGCGGTCGATGTGGAAATCTTCGACGTGCTGGTCGATATGCTCCAATGCCTTACGGATGTCGACGGCGATTTCGGGAATAATGTAACGCGGGCTGCTGCCGTGCCTGACGGCAATGACGGTGTAACCAGCTTTCAAAACGGGTCCCAGAAAAGCGACCGCTTGTTCTGGTTCTGTCCAGCGTGAAACCCATCCTCCGCTGACCATAAACAGAATACCAACGCCGTTAGCGTTTTCACTGGGTACGAATACGTCGTAGGTCAATGCCATGCCATCCTTGTGCCCATAGACCACGTCAGCTTGTACACTATAGTGCGGCTCCTGAGCGTGCAATGACGGCGCGGCAAGCAGAAGAGCTAACAGGCCAGCGTGCAGGCTCCGCCACTCAACACTTTGCGGATTGAATTTCCTGAGCTTGCTATTCCAACAACATTTTTTCTGGATCATATTGTTCCTCGCGGTAATTCACGTCGGTTAGGCGAACCAATTCGTTCGGCAGAGCGACGGTTTTGAGTTATCATTATGACCTGTTTGTTTGCAACTTGCATTTGACACAAGATGAACTTTGTGAATTCTTTGGTTACTGACGATGCCTTCGGAGTCCTAGAAACCACCGGCTGGACACCTGCCATGGTGGCTCTAGACGCTATGGAAAAGGCTGCCGAAATTCAGGTTTGGCAGGTTGAATTGAACGACTTCCTGGGTACTTGTATCAAAATTCGGGGGGCAACCAGTCATATCAAGACGGCCATTGCGATTGGTCATGATATCGCGGCGGCGATGGGCGGCAAGCCAATCAGTACCGTTATCCCCAAGCTGAACGAAGAGAGTCAGCGGGCGATTTCTAGTAAAATCGAAGTCAATCAGCTAATGCAACAGGTAGTCGTCAGAGTACCTAATCTATCCACAGACAGAACGGAAAAATCGGTGAGCACAGCGTCTATTCAGGCCCTGGGTTTTATTGAAACGCAAGGGTTTACGGCAGTATTCGAAGCGATCGATACAGCTTGCAAGGCAGCACAAGTTGAAGTTGTTGGCAAGGAAAAGCTGGGAGGCGGGTATGTTACTGTAGTCATTCGCGGAGATGTCGCCGCAGTACGAGCTGCAATCGATGCGGCCCGCCCCAAAGTGGACGGCCTCGGAAAACTGATTGCAGCGCACGTAATAGCTCGCCCAAGCGAGTCCGTCCTTGCACTCTTGCCCTAAAACGCAGCTCTGCCAAAGTCTGTCTGGGACAATGCGATGAGCGAAATCAATGTACCCAAACGCCGCGGTCGGAGCTGCCTAGTTTATGGACTAGTCGGTTGTTTCCTATTGCCGATTCTGGCCATCGCCTGCGTGCTGGTCGTTTTTGCCATCCGTGATTCGGCGGCACAAAAACGCCTGACAGCCCGGATGGATTCACTCCGCTCTCAAGGTATGCCGATCGACAACCAATCCCTGGCACAATTCTACGAGAGTCGTACTTCTGCCATTGACCAAACCAAATGGCTGACAATTCTCGCGGAACTCGAGAGCGCTGAGTTTCGAGAGTCCACTACGGGTGTGCCCATTCTTGGCAGCCAGGTTACCAACGAGATTCCCTTGTCCGGCCAGCCGTGGGAGGAAGAGGCGGCAACTCGCGAATTCTTGGACAAATGGCGGGACTTGCATGATCGTATAATGCGTTTGTCCATGGACTCTGTTCCCGTCAGATTTCCCATCGATTGGCAGTCCTTTTCCACCTTGCTTCCCCAAACCCAGCAGATGAGGTCTGCTGCCCGGCTCCTCAGTTTGCGGGGACATGTCGCGCTGCATGATCGGGATTCGGCCGCTGTGCGTCGCAGCATTGATGCCCTGTTGGGTTGCGGAAACGTCAATAGCGGCGAACCAATATTGGTCTCCCAGCTGGTGGCCATTGCCATTGATGGAATGGCAATCGAAATCACCAAGGTTGCTGTCGAGCAGGGTATTCTGCGTCCCAAAGACTTGCGTGACTTGTTGCCAAAGATTTTGGAAAAATCCTCCATTGGTCCCAGCTGGAAATTGGCCATTCAAGGAGAACGCGGACTGACGATCCCAATATTCAAAGATCCATCGGGCATCTTCAATCCGAATGAAACGATGATTGCTTCATTGCCATTTCGCGCCACCGATGCCAACAATTACTTGGACTTGATCGACGGCGTCTTAGAAACCAAGACCGAGGATTTCGACACGTTTCGACAGTCTCTTGCCCGCCAAGAGGAGAAGTTGCGAGAGCTTATCTCTGGTGGATTGCTTGCAAAGTTCGATTCCGTCGTTACTGGAATGATCACCCCCGCCTTGATGGCGGCGGGTGACGCATTTGTTCGACAGGCAACCGCACATCGAATGGCCGCCCTGGGAATGGCAATTCGCTTGTACGAGTTTGATAATGGTAGATTCCCGCGATCTCTCAACGACCTGCAGCCTTATGGTATCACTGGGGACTTGCTCCTACCGGCGGGCGGCACGCCCTTTGGATACAAAGTCGAAGCTGACCGTGCCACTTTGTGGGGATTCGATTTGCGCAGAGAAAGTGCGGTGCCACCCGAACCACCGGAGTTAGGCGAAGATGAGCCCTATCGGCAAGAAACCCAAATGTGGGTTTGGGAAATGCCAGCAGCTTCCGCGTCGGAGCAATGACAATCCAACCCGCTAATGGAAAATATTTCTTTGAGAGTAACCCCCATGCGCTGCGCGATGATAATTTGGCTGGCTGCTGCAAGCCTTTGTTCGGGACAGGAGGCAGCCGATCCGTCAACGGACGGCCCTTTACCGAAGCTGACTTTCGTCTTAGCTGGTGATTCGACCGTTACGGACGACGCGGGTTGGGGGGCGGGATTCGAAGCTTTACTGGCGGAAGAATCGGTCTGCATCAACTTGGCCAAGGGGGGACGCAGTTCCCGCAGCTATCGAACGGAAGGCTGGTGGGATGAATGCCTGCAGGCCAAGCCAGATTGGTTGCTAATCCAATTCGGACACAACGACCAGCCTGGCAAAGGGCCGCAACGGGAGTCGTCCGCCGGCGGAGACTTTCGGGTCCATCTAACCCAATTCGTCAAGGAAGCGCGAGCTGCCGGAATAAAGCCTATTCTGGTTACCTCTTTGGAACGCAGGCGGTGGAGCAACGGTGCAATTCTCCCAACACTGGTCGAATACGCCGAAGCAACTCGGGCCGTCGCCGGAGCGACAGGCGTACCGCTCGTCGACTTAAACCGTGACAGCATCAAGCTCTATGAACAGCTTGGCGAAATTGCGACGCGTGCGCTGGAACCAATGTCAAACATGGGTGCCGATCACACGCACTTAAGCGGAGAAGGAGCTGACATCATTGGCCAGTTAGTGGTCCGCGAGTTAGTTCGCGTTGTTCCAGAGCTACGGCCGCAATTCACCTTGACCTCGATCAATATCATGGAACCTGAGCGAGCTTCTCCGGAGTCGGCCTTGGGTGGCATGTCAGTGCTAGAAACACCTGAGACCATTTCAATTACCAAAGGTGATTTGCCAGTAGTTGTCTACAACAAACAATCGCCCAGCGTTCCAATGGGACTTGACCCGATCTACCAGCGAAGCGGCTTCCTACATCCGGTCGCGACGCCCGCGGGCAGGACCGTGACAGCGACGTTTCCCATCGACCACGCACACCAACATGGAATCTTTTCTGCCTGGGTGCGTACTACCTACGACGGACGCGAAATCGATTTCTGGAACTTGGCCGGAGGAACCGGGCGAGTATTGCATCAACGTGTCCACAATACGTTCAATACAAGCCTGGGCAGTGGGTTTGAAGTGGACTTGATCCATCGCACGGAACAATCACCGGTCGTCGATGTGTTGCGAGAAAGTTGGCAGTTGATCGTGTATCCAACGGACGGCTCCTTCTTCTGTTTCGACATCAATTCAATTCAGCAGGCGTTGACTGACAGTCCTCTCGTCGTGCAACAATATCACTACGGTGGCATGGCGCTGCGAGGTCGAGCTAACTGGGTAACTGGACCACAACTAATGGACGTCGAACAACAACCCATTGTTCAAGAACCGAATGCCTTTCTGAACGACCGTGGCTCAGATCGCATCAAAGGAAATCACGAACATGCCAGGTGGGTTTCCCTGTATGGTGAAGTGGAGGGGCAAATGGCTTGTATTACGGTGCTGAGCCACCAGGACAATTTTCGATCTGCACAAGCCGCTCGACTGCACCCGAGCAAGCCGTACTTCTGCTTTGCGCCCTGCGTGGACGGCCAGTTTCAAATTGATCGTAGCCATCCTTTGAGTTCACGATATCGCTATTTGGTAACTGACGCGGAACCAGACGTAGACTGGATCAACGAACAATGGACCGCCTGGTGTGATGAAGAACCCGAGTTGGTTCCTGTGGTTGGGTTTATCACCTTGGATGGCAAGCCTCTGGACAACGCCCTGGTTCAGTTCTTTCCGCCGCTCGGTGGCCAGCCCGCAATCGCGCGCACAGATGCATCTGGAAGATATGAGCTGAAATCTGACGATCGTGACGGCGCCAGGTTGGGAGAGGCGACGGTTCTAATTTCCAAGCGAGATTACGATGAGGCAGCAGGTGAATGGCTGCCAGAACAAATGCCCGCCGCATACGCAACGCGGGGCCTCAAATACGAAATTCGGAGAGGCAGGAATGTTGTCGACTTTTCCCTGTCCAGTCGAGTGGAATGATCGATCCTGCCGAATGCTAGTCAATGAATGAGCAATCCAATCCTTGAGCCTTGCCCGAAACGCTGGCCTCAAAAGCCAAGCTCACGGCACAAGACTGTCCGTTGGTGCTCACTCCCCAGAGCACGGTTCACGCGATGGTGAATGGTTACCGTCCCCTGGTGCATCCCACGATTAATTGAACTCTCCGGCTGCGATTGGCTTCGCCCTCGGTCTATGACTCGTACCCGAATGCTCTAATTGCACCAACGCTCGACAGCGCGCTAATCTTGTACTGGCACGGCATTGGGACTGAGCAATTGATCGACCAACTGTTCAATCGTTTTGTCGCCAGTTGCCCCGTTCCAGTTGAGTTCTCCCTGCCACCAGTGCCGCAAGTAACCTTGTTGATCGACCACATAGACTGTAGGCCACATGGTGTTTCCCCATGTTTTCCAGTTCTCCGATTCCAAGTCGATCATGATAGGAAAATCTAGGTTTTGTTCTGCGGCGGCGGCGCGGACGGCGTTCGGATCCCGTTCACGGGAGGTTTCAGGAGTCTGTATCCCGATGACTACTACGCCTTTGTCTCGCAATTCTTTATGCCAACGGCGGTAGTGTTCAAAATTGGCATGACAGTTATGGCATTGGAAGGCATAAAAGTGTACTAAGACGACTTTGCCTCGCAGTTGTTTCAATTGAATGGGATTCGAATTGATCCAGTGTTTTACTTGTTGGAACTCGGGTGCCATCGGGTAGATGCGGGTCAGCTGTTGTACGTCAAAGGGCGCTCCCAATAAGGGAATAATCAGTTGCATCTGCTCGCGTGTTGCGTTGCCCTTAAGCCAGTCCTGTTCTGCTTGCGCGGCAGTGCCCACAGCCTGCTTTTGCTCTTCCGTTTGCTTGCCGCTCATCGTTGCCTTCTGCAGCGTTGCCGTTGCATCCTGGCTGGCTTGTGCAAGGCTTGCCAGGGCATCGCGTTGTTCATTGCTGAGGCCCACTTTTTCGACGACATCGTCGCGCAGCAGCATTCTTATTCCCTGTGCCCGATACTCCAGTTGTTTGATCCGTTCTCTTTGTGCTTCGTTGGCATACTTGGCGAACCAGTTCATGGCCTTTTGTTCCAAGGCGCTTATGACTGATTGTTGCTCTTGCGGAGGTAGTAATCGAGCCTGAAACCAGGTAGGATCGATTTCCGAGAAAAGAGACTCCAACATTCGCACTTGTTGCGATGTCAGTTTCAGCTCTTGGTGTACCTGCGGTGCATGGAGCAGACCGAGCAAGTGCTGCGGCACCAGCGATTTGTAATTCTCCTGTTCCAACTGCGCCGGTAAATACGCGCAATGCGTAACCAACGACAAGCTCCAAAGCACGATCAGGAATCGATGTCGAGCCAAACCCAGTCCAAGATTCATGCCTCGCTTCTCCTCTAAAAGCATTCGCCGAATATCTTCGCCCGTGGTAACAGTCCGTGCCGAACGCCCGCCAAATTCTCCGCCAATGCGAAAGCGACTGAATGTCACCGTGGCAACGGTCGCGAACCAACGAAACCCGAGGTACTCTGTTCCACCAATCTCTGACATTCTATTCTATACATCCCCTACCCTCTGGCATCTAGAATACAGAAGTGCGTGATTTATGCAGTGGATTGACAAGAGCCGACTCCAGCGTGAAGTGCTGGCAGGTACTTTTTTAAACCTAGGGTCCGCCACTGCAGTCGAGATTGCTGCGGGATGTGGCTTCGATTGGCTGCTGATCGACCTGGAGCATGGCTCGGGCTCGTTGGCAGATCTGCGTAGCATGCTGCTGGCATGTCGCGCTGGTGGTGCTGCGCCTATCGTCCGCATTCGTTCCGTCGAGCCTGATACTGTCAAGTTTGTGATGGATAGTGGTGCCGCTGGCATCATGTTTCCCTACGTCAGTTCAGTCGACCAGGCAGAGCGGGCGGTCAAGTGCATGAAGTATCCGCCGCTGGGCGAGCGCGGCGTGGCTGGCGTGATCCGCGCTACCGACTATGGTAGAAAATGGGAATCGTATTTTGCCGAAGCGAATGCTAGAGGCACCGTAGTGGTGCAGATCGAAACTCCCGAAGGTGTAGCAGCTTCGGACGCTATCGCCGCCATCGACGGCGTGGACGTGTTGTTCGTTGGACCACTAGACCTGTCAGTTAATTTAGGGCATCCAGCTGATTTCGGTCATCCCGAAGTGGTTGCCGCATTTCGAGAAGTCGTCGCTGCCAGCCAACGTCAAGGCAAAACCGCCGGAATTCTGACCAAGAACGGCTTCGTATCCGCTCACAAAGAAATGGGATTTCGACTGATTGCCTTCGGCTCCGATTCAGGCGCAATCATCAGCGGTTTGGACACGTGCCTTTCTCAATTACGGTCGTGATCGCGTTCAACATTCTGCGGCCAATTCGCCGCGAATCTGGAAAGTCTCGGATCCCTGCGAGTTGCTGAAACCGATCTGTTCTATCTCTAAACGAAAAACGGGCTTGGACCACAAGGTGGAATCCAAGCCCGCCAGTTTTTTTCTCGTGCGATATTGGCTAGCAAAAGCTGGCCTGGTGATCTGCACGAGGGATGACTGCCACAGGCAGCCCGCCGGCTACCTAAGGGCTTTCACCCCGATGGCTGGTAGAACTATCACTCACGCGATCACCTCCTTCCAATAACAGGTTCGCTCGACTTCCAACCACCAAGTCAGCCAAGAGGGTTGGATCATCGAGTCTGAAACGAGTCCGTCGCGCTGCGTTGCGCGAAACGATGAAAGTCACGTCGGAAGTTGGCTTTCACCTCACCCCGACACTTGCATTATTACTCTAAAGAACCGCGTGGCAAGAGAAAAGTTCGCAGATATCCGCCAATCTCCTGATATCTCGCCCGAATAGTCGCGCGCAGAACCCCCTTTCTACCCATACTTCGTAGCCAGGCGCACCGGATGTTGCGGTAGAAAATGTCGATTTTTCGTCCAAGTGTTCCGATTCTCAATCAGTGACAGCAGCATTGGCCTAAATTGTAAGCCAACAAGAGGAGCGTTTTGTGCCACGTCTCTCGATTATTGTTCCGCATCGTCAGGATGACCTGCGGTTAGAGGCAACGCTTGTTTCAATACTAGAAAACCGGCCCAATGACTGCGAAATTGTCGTTGTTCACGATGGCTCGTACCGCGACCCCTACCACTTGGGTGACGAAGTAGTATTCGTTCAAGAAAGTGGCGGAGTCGGCGATGTTCAAAAACTGAACGCCGGAGTTTTGGCTGCCTGTGCGCCGATCGTCAACCTGTTAATGGACGGCACGCTAGTGCAGCCAGCATGGACGCTGGAACCTCTAAAATTGTTCAACGATCCTTCGATCGCGACGGTCGCTACAACGGTGCAATCTCAAAACGGACGCTGCGCCGGAATATTGCCGATGACACGAGTCGAGGCGAGGTCCCTGCAACGTGGCAGGGTTGAGCAGATTCGCTCTGCATCCACGCCGGCTGGTCCCGCGATGGCCTGCGGATTTTACCGGCGTAGGCAACTGCTGGCACTTGGTGGGTGGAATGCTGACCTGAGCGTCGACACTGCGGATGTGGAAATGGCCTGGCTGCAGCAGACACTTGGACTCAGCTGCGAATCGGCTGTGAATATAGAGATCGAGCAGGCATTCGGCGCGCGGAACATTGATGCCCGAACCGTCCATCAACTTGCCTCCATTGGAGTTGCTTTCGGGCTCAACGGCAGCGGACTTGCCAGCGCCGCAGGTGGATTCATGGGAGGCATGCTGACATGTGGTCCGTCTGCAGCTTCTGCTTGGGCTCGCGGCATCCTGGACAACGACTTGAGCTTGAGTATTGCCAAGCGAATTAACGCCGCCGCAGAGAACTTGCGGCAGCTCGAATCCAATTCGCAGGTCGAGAATTACGAAAGTAAGTCTTGCATCGCACCCGCGCGTCGCGCTGCCTAGCTGAATCCTTTGTCAACATTGGGAAGTGGTGTAAGCATCTTGGTTGCCACTTTAGGATCTGAGGAAAAATAACCTGGGTTTTTACTGTGGGTGGAATTGATAGTTCGAACGTGGAAGTGTTTTGTCGCGGACGGTGGTTTCATTTTCGCGAAATTCTCCCGACCGCACATCTGATT
>JAGQPR010000278.1 GCA_020426625.1 Planctomycetales bacterium | reverse complement strand
ACAGTTATTGATCGAACGTTCCTTAGCTTAGCTTAGCAACGGGCAACGCTGCGTGCTGGTCAAGTGCATTTTCCATTGTACTCGTATGAATGAAATAGTAGGAAACAGACAATGAAAGAACTACGAATTGGTATGATTGGCTACGGCTTCATGGGAAAAACGCATTCCAACGCGTACATCCAAGCAGCCAATTTCTTCAAGAGCGAGCACCGGCCGGTACTAAAGGCCCTCTGTGCGCGAAACTTGGAAAAGGCCAAGCCCTTTGCCGACAACTGGGGATATGAGTCCGTCGAATCAGACTGGCGCGAACTGCTAAAGCGAGATGATATCGATGCTGTTGATATCTGCACTCCCAATAACCTGCACAAAGAGATTGCCATCGCGGCCGCCAAAGCTGGCAAGATGATCCTGTGCGAAAAACCACTAGCCATGAATGCCCAAGAAGGCGAAGAAATGTGTTTGGCGGTCGAGTCGGCTGGAGTACCGAACATGGTTTGGTACAACTATCGGCGAGTACCCGCCGTCACACTTGCCAAGCAGATCCTGGACTCTGGGAAACTAGGCAGAATCTTTCACTATCGCGCCAATTTCCTGCAAGACTGGACGATCAACGCGGATGTGCCTCAAGGTGGTGCGGCCACATGGCGTTTGGATGTGGAAGCGGCTGGCAGCGGCGTTACCGGCGACTTGCTGGCCCACTGTATTGACACCGCGATTTGGCTGAACGGTTCTATCACCGATGTCACGGCGATGACCGAAACATTCGTCAAGGAACGCGTACACGCTGAGACCGGGCAGAAGCAGCCGGTTGGAATCGACGACGCCTGCGCGTTCCTATGCCATTTTCAAAATGGTTCTCTAGGGCTTTTTGAATCGACGCGCTATGCTCGCGGTCATAAGGCTCTGTACACGTTTGAAGTCAATGGCGAACACGCTAGCCTGCGTTGGGATCTTCATGACTTGCACCGATTGGAGTATTTCGATCATGGCGATGAATCCATAGTGCGTGGCTGGCGCAGTGTTCATGTGTCCGATGGAGATCAGCCCTACATGGGCAATTGGTGGGTACCGGGTCTGCAAATCGGATACGAGCACTCATTTACTCATCAAGTCGCAGATTTCTTGACCAGCCTAGACACGGGTGAGCCCGCTCATCCAACATTCCGCGACGCCCTGGAGACGCAACGCGTTTGTGACGCTGTACTTGCCAGCGCTGCCAAGCGTTCCTGGGAAAATGTTTGACCTTGCCGCTGAGTAACCGCTCGTGAACTACTTAGCTCACGCGCACCGATTCTTGGATGATCCGTATTTTGCGGCTGGCACCGCGCTCCCCGACTGGATGAGCGTGATTGACCGCAAGAATCGTCCCAGAAAGCAATATGCTGTACCGGTAACCCAGCACGATGATCCAATCATGGCTGGCTTTGCTCGTGGCGTGGTGCAGCATCACGAGGACGATTTTTGGTTCCACCAGAATCCGCCATTCGTTTCGCTCAGCACGGCGTTTGCCGTTGAGGTGCGTCAGATGCTCGAACCCGGCTTGGGGCATCAAGCCGGGTTTACCGGCCACATTGTGGTCGAGCTCCTGCTGGATGCAGTGCTATGTGAGCGCGACCCTACGCTGCTGGATCGATACTACCAAATGCTGCATTCGTTGGATGCGGCACTTGTCGAGGCGGCCGCCAACGAGATCTGCCGCAAGCCAGTGAGTCGATTGGCATGGTTGATTCCCAGATTCATCGACGAGCGTTTTCTGGCCGATTACGCCGACGACCAGCGATTGCTTTGGCGGCTCAACGGCGTCATGAAACGCGTTGGCATCCCTCAGCTGCCGACAACCATTGCCAACTGGCTAGCGTCCGCCCGACCCCGCGTCCGCGAGCTGGCCGACGACTTGCTCCCGCCCACGTAGCTTGGGATCGTGGGTTTGCATGCGTTTGGTGAAACATCGAAGCTATTTACCTAATTCTTTAGGTAAACTGTTGACTATCGACTTGAGGAAAGCCTATAATCCAGTCACCTAACTTATTAGGTTAGGTGTTTCAGCGATGGCAGTATCAGGGGAATGATTGTTTCGCAATGGAAATTCAACCTACAGAGCGAGAAATGGAGATTTTGAAAGTCCTTTGGGAAATTCAAGAAGGGTCGGTACGGGATGTCCACGAGCGATTGAGTCAATCGACCGGATTGCACTTCAATACCATCCAAACGCAACTGCGAATAATGGATGACAAGGGACTCGTCAAACATCGCCGCGACGGCCGGACGTTCTTATACGCACCTCTCTGTACCAGGAAGCAGATCTCCTCACGATTTGTCCGCAAGGTGTACGACGGTGCCGTGGGTGAATTGGTGTTGAACATGTTGAGTTCTGAAACGCTCAGCGATGATGAACTCGCGGAATTGCAATCCATGATCGCCCAAGCTCGTGCTAAAAAGTCGCGTCAAAAGAAGCGAGGTCAATGATATGTGGAACGAAATCTTCGGACAGTGGCTGATCCATTCGGCTTTCTTCGGAACGGTTATTCTTCTCGTGGGTGTGCTGGCCGTAGCACTCATGAAAGAGCCCGTATACCGCATCAGCGTCATTCGCTGGACGTTCTTGGCTTGTCTCTTGGTACCGCTACTTCAACAATCTCATCTGCTGCCATCGATATCTCTGGCACCGCAGTGGTCCTTCCGTGAAGTACCAAGCGATTTTGCCAGTGGTGCGCGACGTGAGTCCCCAAGCCCAGTTGCGGCGGCAGGTACCCGGCATGATCAATCGCATGAAGTCGCGCTACAGCCTGTTGCGCCTAGCAGCTCGGTGCTCCCGCAAGTAAGCTCCTTAGAACCGCAAACACTACGTTCCACCTTGCCAATGCCTGTGACTGCTACGGGCGAGGAAGCCGTTGTGGCAAACCACTGGCTGTTACGTAGCTCGCCAAGTTTGGGTCAGCTTGTTCAGGTCGCATATGCGATTTGCGTGCTGTGCCTGCTCGTTCTCTGGTGCAAAAGTTTGTTGTTTCGCTGGCGAATTTCTGAACACGCTTCGCCAGCGTCGAAACTTGCCAGAACGGTTTTAGCAGAGATTGCGCCCCATCAATCTAAGAGAACAAGACTATTGGTGAGTGAGCAAATTACCAGCCCTATTATGTGGGGCTGGCTGCGGCCCACGATCGTCATCCCACGCGAGTTGGGAGAGCGAGCCAATGCGTCTGCTTTGCGCTGGGGACTGGCACACGAATGCTCCCATGTGATGAACCACGATTTTGCAACTCATCTGATTTCTTGCGTTGTCAAATTGGCTTGTTTTTATCAACCCGCCTATTGGTGGCTGAGGCAACAATTGATTTCCTGCCAGGATTACGTTGCGGATGCGTTCGCTGCGCAACAGGGTGACAGTAATGAAGATTACGCACAGTTCCTCGTGAACCTGGCTGGCAAACGACGCGGGCGCATCGACACGGTCATCCTGGGAATTGGCAGTCACCCTTCCAAATTGGCCAAACGTGTACAGGTGCTGCTTGCCTCTTCGCGGCCACTGCAACAAAAGTGTCAAAAGACTTTGTCAGCCATTATTGCAGTTGCCTTCTGCTCGATGGCACTGGCCTTAAGTTCGCTAAGCTTCACGGTGGCGGGTGACGAGGATTCCAGAGCCGCCCCCACAGCCAATTCGGTGACTCAGCCTCAGACCGCGCTAGTTGAAAGTGAGCCAGTTGAGACCGAGCCAGCACAGGGGGAGACGGTTTCCAAAGGTGCAGCCAAGTTGCAAACGCAAACGGAACCTGAGCAACTCCCGGAGCCGCTCACCTACCAATGCCGCGTGGTGGATCGCGATACCAATCAAGGTATTGCGGGCGCACGCGTCGAGATAACCTTGGAATACCGTGCTCAGCCAAGCGATGCCCGGCACAGCCAGCTGGACGCGCTAGTCGTCAATACGGATAAAGATGGCAACTATCAATTCACGATCAAGCCCGAATTTTTGAAGATCCCATCGCTGTACATTGTGGTCGACGCCCATCATGCAGATTATCAGTCGATGGGTCGTGGTGGATACTCACATGCCATGATCCGCACCAATCTGGCCAATGGCGATCCTCCGTTTTATCAGACGATTCGTTTGTCGCCAGGCAAACAGATATTAGGACGTGTGATTACACCGCTAGGAACGCCTTCGGCAAACACGGAGGTCACGGTGTACGCGAAGCGTGCCCATGCCAGCGAAGGCAGCTTTAGTGTGCGAGGGAGTTTCCAAAAAACCGAGACAGACCACGAGGGAAGATTCCAACTGACCATCGCCACGCCCGGGGACGGTGTGTTGTGGATATCGCCCAAGGATTACAGCCCAATGGCAATTCGCTTGCGCGATCGTCGCGGCGATCTTGGCAACATTGAATTACAGCAAGGTACGCAAGTTGCCGGACAGTTGTTCGATGCTGAAGGCCATGAAATAGAAGGACTGGTGGTCTCAGCTCAACGTCGTGGCGATGGCGAAGACGTTGATGAATTCTTGGGAGCCAACGCGGTCGGCAATGGTATCAGGGGACGAACGACAACGGCCGCCGAAGGCAAGTTTGTCTTGCCGCCACTACCGCCTGGTGACTACACCATCGGGGTCTCGCTCCCACGCGACGACAAGCAGGGGTTTTTGCCTTACGTTTTTACCAGATCGCAACTGACGATTCCCGTCCAGGGCCAGATTGATCCCATCGAAGTCCGAGCGCTGCCGCATGTGATTGTTCGTGGTCGGTTTTTTGATGGTCAAGGAAATCCCCGCAGTAGTCACGAACAGCATATTTTTGCCCAGTTTCGCGGAGACTCCTATTTCGCACAGAGCACTAAGCCAACGGACGACGGCTGGTTTGAATTTCGCGTACCGCACGGGTCCGAAAACGTCCAGGTTAGCCTTATCACAAACGAGCACAGCTCATTGCGTTGGCGTACCACGCCTGATGAAGAATTTACTTATGGCTTTCAAGCTGCGCTGGGGACGCTCGAAGAAGATTTCACAACACTGGAATTCATTCGTTACCAAGCTCCAATGCTGTTACTGAAAGCTGTTGACGAAGATGGGAATCAGATTACCGGATTCAAACCCCGCAGCCGCTACAAGACTCGCTCCAAAAGCGAACGAATGGGCGTTACTTTTGTCAGCGGAGCACTGGGAGATGTCGGCTTCGAAGAACAGTCGGACGGGCGCTGGCGTAGTAGCCAAATGCTACCGAACGATGAAGTGACCATTTCCCTCGAAAAGGATGGCTACACTACCGAGCCGCAGCAAGTAACCATGAAGGAAGGCGAGAATCGCGAGTTGGTGTTCGTGCTCAAAAAGTCGCTTTGATTCCGCGTGACTCCTGGAGGTGACGATGCGCTGCTGTCACTGTGCCCTCATGCTGGCTGCGTTGGTTTTTGTTGAACGCAACTTGGCCAAGGAACCTGCGTCAAACGTGTTGCAGGATCCCACTCAAGTCAGCTTTTACCGACATGTTGCTCCCCTGCTTACTCGCTGCGGTTGCAACGTCGCCTCGTGCCACGGTGCAGCCGATGGTCAAGGTGGCTTGAAACTCAGTTTGTTTGGCTACGACGCAGCCGCCGATCTCCAAGCGCTTACCGACGCGGATGCTGGTCGAATCGAATTCTCGAATCCCAGCAACAGCCTGCTGTTGCAAAAGCCAAGTTTGCAGGTTAGCCACGATGGCGGACAGCGGTTTTCAGTAGATTCGCTTGAGTTTCGGACCATTCAACGTTGGGTCGAACAAGGCTGCCGCGCTGGCCAGGTGGCACATCCCGAGGCGCTGGAACTCGTCCTAGCCGAGCCTATTCTTGATACTCTAACCCCCGTAACCGACTTTCGGGTGCTGGCTCACTTCGCGGGCGGTGAAACAGAAGACGTAACGCCCTTCGCCAGCAACCAAGTGTTGGACGAAGCTGTCGCTAGAATCGGTGAGAATGCACAAATACATACAACTGCACCTGGGTCCACTGCGATTGTCTCGACCTACGCTGGCAGAAGTACTCACGCATCGATTTGGATTTCCAACGGGGTCGCGGATCGCAATTCAAGGGCCCAGCCTGGCATCGACGGCTTCATTGATCACAAACTCGCAATCCTCGCCGTAACTGGGGCGCCGCAGTGTGATGATAGCACTTTCCTCCGCCGCGTTTTCCAAACCACCATTGGGCAGCTCCCCTCAGCCGATTCGGTGCGAAGTTTCTTGGCGGACAACAACCCCGACAAGCGTGCTGCGGTAATTGACCGATTGCTTGCCGACCCACTGCATCACAGTATGTGGGCGAATCGATTCTGCGAAATCACGGGCAGCCGAGATAATGGCACAGAACGTCAGCCGGTCGATCCACAAATTGAGAGAATGTGGCACGCTTGGTTGACGGTTCAATTTGCTCAGGACATTCCTTACCACGATCTCGTCCGCAGCATCGTGACCGCGACGACGCGCCAAGGGCAGTCAGCAACTTCATTTGTGGAACAACGAATCCAACACGCGGGACACGCGGCGGATGAAGCTGTGCAGGATTATTCATCCCGAGAGTCTTTCGATTTGTTCTTTCGAAGACCGAGTCAGAACGATGCAATTGAACTGGAGACTATCGCTGAGAGAGTCTCTGCGGCATTCATGGGGATTCGTATCGAATGCGCGAGATGCCATAAGCACCCGTTCGATCGCTGGACACAGAATGACCACAAATCCTTAATGAATGTGTTTTCACCAGTTCGCTTTGGGATGTCGACTGAATTGCGCACGGCGATCTTGCAAGCGCTGGAACGTCAACGCGAGCGGTCCAAGCTAGGTTTGCCCGCTCAGCGCATACCTCGAACTTTGGAAGTGTATGAAACGTTGGCCTATCGTGATCAAGAGGATGCATTCACGGGAGAATTCCTGGCGGCCAAACCGCTCGGAGGGCCAGAGCTGGTTGGCCAGGACCGGCGGAGTGATTTCGTCGATTGGCTGACCCAACCTGGGAATCCTTACTTTGCTCCGAATATTGTCAACCGTGTCTGGGCCTTCTATTTCGGGCACGGACTAGTTGAACCTCTGGACGCGTTCTCAGCGTCGAACCCCGCCACCCATCCCGAGCTACTTGCATGGTTGTCCAGACAGTTTGTTGAACATGGCTTTAGCATCCGTTGGTTGGAGCGGCAGATTCTGATGTCGCAGGCCTGGCAGCGGTCACCGCAGTCCGGCAGCTTCCAACCAAATGCCGGAAAAAATTATGCGCGTTGGCAAGTGCGATTGTTGCCCGCCGATGCGTTGGTCGATTGCTTGTCCGCAGCCATTGGCGACCAAGGAAGATCCGCTGTACAGACGCCCTATGTTCAACATGATGATCCGCTCATCCAAAGCTACTTTGACGTCTTCCAACGCCCCCAGCGAGTGATGGCCTGCGATTGCGAAGTCAATTTACCACCATCATTACGACAAGCCATGTTACTCATGTCAGATGCTTCTTTGGAAACCAGGATTTTGCAGGGACGCGTCCACGAGTTAGTCACTTCCCATGAAGACACAGATGAATTGGTTATTGAAGAGCTTTTCTTGGCGGCGCTCAGTCGTGCTCCCGAGCCAAACGAATTGGAATTCTCTTTGGCCATACTGGCAGACACAACCGATCGATCGTCTGCCTTGACAGACATCCTGTGGGGACTGATCAACACTCGCGAATTTGTAACCATTCACTAACATCGCGCCTTCAATATTGAAGATGAGATAGGTATCCATTGGGAGACAAACATGATCGGGCCAGCCCATTCACAAGAATCTCAAAGGTCCGTACGCCGTTCGTTCCTTAAACTTGGGATCAGTCCCTTGTTCGGACTCGCTGGCTTGCGTTCGTTGAGTGCTGGCGAGCCTCCGGAGCAGCTGACGACCGGCCAAAGAACCTCAGTGCTGCAGTCATCACAAGGTCGAGCCCAGCGCATGATACTGATCTGGCTGGATGGTGCTCCAGCCACTATCGATATGTGGGACCCCAAGCCAGAGGCCCCCAACTCCATTCGCGGAGAATTCGCGGCGATTCGCACTCGGGTGCCCGGAATTCACATTAGCGAGCATCTTCCCGAAACTGCTAACGTGATGGACCGCTGCGTTTTGGTTCGCTCACTTGCCCATAGCATCCCGGCCCATGGGCCAGGTTCCATTTACATGCTAACGGGTCAGCTGCCCACCGCTCGAGGAAACCGGCCCGCGATGGGATCGTGGATTGCAAACCAGCTGGACTCGCGATGCTCAATACCGCCCTACGTGTCTCTGGGGACATCGGGTCCGTTTAATGGAACTGAGTCCGGTTTCTTGGACAGCTCGCTGAATCCCTTCCGTATCGAAAAAGAAACATTACCCGCCGGTGTAACGCTTGGAAAAGACACTGATTATTCGGCTTTCGAACGTAGGATGCGAATTCGAAACCAGCTTGATCATGTGTTTGATCGTCTCCAGGGTGATGTATTGGTTGAGGGATTAGATAAGTTTAGCCAACGTGCTTTTGATGTCTTAAGAAAGGACACGATTCGTAAGGCCATCGACGTCGACAACGAGGGAGATCAGCTTCTGGAGCTCTACGGCAGAAGTCCGTTGGGCAAGAACGCTTTGCGCGCATGCCGATTAGTGGAAGCTGGCGCCAGGTATGTCTCGATTGGGTTTTCGGGCTGGGACACGCACGCTAACAATTTCACTCAGCTTCGCAACCAACAGCTGCCTCCACTGGACAAGGCACTTTCTGGATTGATCGTCGATTTGGAGACACGCGGTCTACTCGACAGCACAATCGTCATGTGCTGTGGGGAGTTTGGTCGTACACCTGAAGTCAATCGCGCTGGCGGACGCGACCATTGGTCGTCCGCATTTGCGGCCTTGCTGGCTGGAGGCGGTTTCCGCGCTGGCGTAGCCTATGGCGAGACGGACGATTGGGGCCGAGAGCCTATTTCCGCTAGGTGCTTACCTGGCGATTTGGCAGCTACGATATTCAGTCAGCTCGGCATTGATCCAGCGACAAAAGCCCGAACCCCATCAGGTCGTGAGATGCAAATTCTTGAAACAGGCCAACGCATCCAGGCGATTGTCTAGGTCTAAGGCCAGCGGCAGTTGAGCATAGACTCACCCAAGTCTCGCTTGAGCGACATGGCGCGATCCGGTATTGAAATTGGGAGCAAAGAACAGCGGCTAGCGCCGAAACCGCTCAGCTATATTTCGACTGCCCGTTCGCCTGAGAGGATGCGTGAATCGATGGAGTCGAGTTAGTTTCTTTACTTCGCTAATTCTAGAGTAGCGGTAGTAGGCGGATTCGGATCTGGTGCGCATGGGGCAAGATAGCAATGAATCATTCCGTTGGCTCCATCGTGGCCAATTTGCGGAGCGAAGAATCGTGTGGATCCGATCACATTGAATATTGGCGAGTCCGCACTCATCGCCTTTCTTTTGAGTTGGTTTGAGTCTGCGTAAAAGTCAATCCAGATATGCTTTTGGAACGTTTCGTAATTCCATCCGGAAACACGGAAGCCGTATTTATCAAAATACGGCTCCAGCGCATCCCAACTCTCCGGCCACGCTCCTTCATGTTCGTCCATGTAAATCCATTCGAAATCTGCGACAAACGCTAATCCGGCAGCTGGCTGACTTCTTCACCATTGATGGAACCAGTAGCGCGATGGACTTGGACATCCATGTAATAGCTGATGCTGCGGACCGAGCCATCAGTAAGAGCTGCATTCCAATTTGTCGTGTGCGCACTGCCAAAGTCATGGCAAGCCAAACAGTTGGTAGGCTTGTCGGGCGCAGGTTGCCTGGCCGCGAAACGCATCGCGCCGTTTGCTGCAGTGTTGTTGTCAAGCCAGCCGGTGATTGGCGAGCGGTCGCCAAAGTCTGTGCCCGTATGGTACTTTTCGCTGTCCATAGCCTTTTCACCAAGCAAATAGCTGGAACTCAACCCGTCGGTTACGTCGCGCAGTCGAGTTGATCTGCCCAGTCTCCAAATTCCATCTGCGACCACTTGAATAACGCTATCACTACCTTCGACGGGAACGGCTGCTCCACCGCTCATCGCGTAGTCGGTGCGGGCTGCGTAGTCGCCAAATCGTATTTGGAAATTTCCAATCAAAGGGTAGGCCTCGGCAGATCGTCGCGTCGGGCAATGCAACATGCCGATGGGACTAGTTAGGAGCTCATTCCCGCGGTCTAATTCATTTAATCGCGGTTTCGAACCCAAGTATCCCCAAGCCTGGGCGCGAGGTTCTTGTTCCATGAACAACAGCGCGCGAGAAACCCAATTCCAACCACGCATTGATTGGCGTTCGCTGCGCCCGGGGAATTGAGCCAATGCTGGCTGTCGTTCACCAGCATAACCTGGCATGTAGCGGAATGCCGATTCGTAATGCAGGCACGCCAACGCCAGTTGTTTGATGTTGTTGCGGCACTGAACTTGACGAGCGGCTTCGCGAATGGCCTGCACTGCTGGCAACAAAAGCGCGACCAGTATGCCGATGATGGCAATGACGACGAGCAACTCGACTAGCGTGAATGCGGATCTTCGCTTCATGATTGGCTCCACGCATTGTTGGAAACGCTAATGACCGGAAAGGGCAACTGCTTGGTACAGACTGTGCAACGCAGATTTCTTGCCTATCGAATCCGCGGTACGATGGCGCTGAACTCGCACATCATCAAACTACTATACCAGTAGGCGTGGCTCAGTGAGCAACGCCACACAACTGGAAACTCGTCGACTCTTGTCACCAGTGTGAGGCTCATTGAGCAAAGCAGAGTGAGTACTGCAAATGTTGCGTTCAGTGCTGGTACATCGCGTTATTCTACAGCCAACTCGCCATTTAGGAACGTTCGATCAATAACTGTTGCCTTTCGCTCCGCGAAAGTAGCGTTTTTTCCGACAATTCTCGCTAATCGCCACCACGGTTTGTAAATATTCGCCGAAGGGGTGAACGGTACCCAGGAACCTTACTTTGGGGCTTTGCGGGATGTAACCTTCCCGTTGG
>JAGQPR010000277.1 GCA_020426625.1 Planctomycetales bacterium | reverse complement strand
ACATGCTTCTTTCTTAATGACAAACTCAAACGTGCAACAGCATCTCCCCACATTAATAATTATTTTCTCAAGGCCCCCAAGCCACAAACCGTTTGTTGCCCGACCACATTCCTTGGCCTTTTAGCCAGAAAAACCAGAAAAAGTCTGTCGGACTTGGTCGTCGGTTGAACATTAAGTTTTTGCAGTCGGCGGAATTGAATTCCACAGACTCTTTGAGGCAATTCGACACGTGCCCCGGACTGAATTGTCAAACGCGTAACTTCTGCGAAAACCAATGGAGAAAATGTATGAGTATTAACGCTACAAGATTCAAGTTGCTTTTGTTCGCGAAAATTTGCATTGTAACAGTGACTATTGGTTTGCAGGCCAATTCGAATGTCCAAGCCCAGACCGAGATCGTTTTCGGCCAGGATGAGGGTTTAGGTCCTTGGACGGCGGCTAACGGGCGTCTTACTAAATACCCCGAATCAAAAGCCGCTTATGAAAGTTTTAAACAGCGATGCGGAAACGTGGATGCCGTCGATTTCGAAAACTTGAAAGACAAGTATAGTTTGACGCAATGGGGGACTACGGAAGAGAGAAAATACAGCTATTACCATACCCTTGATAAAGCGGCCAGAATCGAATTGGAATTTGGGGATCATGAAACGGCGGTGTTATCCGGGATGTCCCAGGTCATTAAAGTTACAAGCAACAATGGCAGTTTAGCGGGAGCCTTTCCCACGTCGGGCGAGATGGCGATGCTGTTGATTTCAGCATCTGGAAACGCCGACTCCACGATTTCGTTTAGCCAGAATCAGGCGGCGTTTGGCTTCTACGTGACCGACATCGAAGCAAATAGGCTCGCGCTAAAACTCATTCGGGATGGCCAAGAAGACGAGACCATTACGTTTGATGAAATGACTGTCCCAGCCCCCAACGGTGGAATCTGCTTCGTCGGAGTGATCAACAAGTCAAAGCCATTCAAGGCTGTCAGGTTGGTCAATCCTGGCGGAGGAAGTGAGGGCTTCGGTTTCGACGACATGGTGATCGCCAAGCCGGAACAAATCCAGAATGCTATTGCCAAAATGTTCGTTCCCGGCACTTTTGAGCAACCCGTAATAGCGAAGAGCAGCTATCAATTCGTCAAGATTCTTCCCGGATGGAAGACCACAGATAAAGAGTTCGAGATCTGGTCTTCAGGTTTTATGGGAGTTGAGGCATATGAAGGCAATCAGTTCGTGGAACTCAATGCGCACATAGACGGGACACTGTACAGGGAAAGCTCGGAAATCGTGAAAGGCGCCACGATTGAATTTACGTTTGCTCACCGTGGACGCAATGGTGATGACTCCATGAAACTGACCCTTACCGACCTGGGCCCTGACAACTCCATCGGTGGCGGGGACGACACACAGTTATTCGTAAAACAGTACACCACCGGCAAGAATGCCTGGAAGGTTTACGACAGTTCGTCAGAACCGAAGATTAGTGCTCTCGGAAATACCGTGCGTTTTGCTTACACCGCCGTTGACTCGATCGAAGGAAAGGGTGCCGACAAGAGTGAGGGGAATTTCCTGGATGCAGCTCACTTTGGCGTGAACGTAGTCACAAACAAGCAGGTATTTTCGACTGAAGTGCCTCACAATGGCCAATTGATCGCTTCTGAAAAAATCAACTTTCAACTCCCCCAAGATCCCGTCATTGAGGCAACAAAGCAATGGGGTTTGCTTTCCAAGGATGAAACGCAAGCCAATCTTGTCACGGTGGTCCGCGACATGGTTCTCGAAACGATAATCATGAAAGACGGAAAAACCTACACTCGACCCACATTCGATTCGATCAGTAGTGTCGGCGAGGTTGGAGCACCGGCTGATCCGAGTGCCCCCATGTTGATTCAGGTCGATCCAGCGGCGGACTACAAAGTCGTGATTGACGAAGTCAGTTGGTACGACCATGCGGATCCCGTCGACGTCGCCCCCGTTCAGGCTCCTCTGTACGATGCCAGGAATCCCGATGGTTCAGAAATTGAGGTTCCCTTTGCGAAAGAAGACGGCAAATATCAGGCCGATCAGTTTTCCAATGTCGAACCTGTCAGGTTAGACGAAAGAATCCGCGTCCGAGGTAAAGAGTACATCAGAGTCAGTCTCCATCCGGTTTCGTTTAATCCGGCCAAACGGACTCTTCGAGTCGGCAAGCTCATCAAGTGGCATCTTGAAATCACGCCATCCAACAGGCCGCGTCCGGATTCCACGAGACCTTTTGAGCCAGCCAGGGAAGGTATCCTTGATGTTCGTCCGCCCGCTAGTGATGCACCGGCCGAACGGCCGACTTCCGTTGAAACTAAGAACAAGAATCCAGGGGCAAGTGCGGTACCTTCCACCATCACCGGTATTGCGGCGACTGCCGCCGAAGCAGACTATTTGATCATCACTCCTGATCGATTTGTGGACGAAATCAAGCCACTCGCATTGTGGAAACACCAGAAGGGTTTCAAGACCTATGTCGCAACGTTGTCCCAAGTGGGCACTACCGAAGCTGCCATAAAAAGTTTTATCAAGAATGCCTTTGATGAAGACAGTACCACGAATTTTTACGTGCTGCTGGTAGGCGATCACGAAGAGTTACCTGCCGCGAAAACGGGGAAACATGATTATCTCAAACCAGGGGATAAATGGGGTTATGAGACTGATCAGTTTTTTAGCGATCATCTCTACTCATTGATGGATGACGACGAGGTCCCCGATATCTATATTGGCCGTTTTTCCGGCGATACCAAAGAGGAAATAAAAGCCATGGTGACAAAGACCTTGTCATATGACCTCAAACCACCCACGGGAGATTGGTATCGAAACGCTCTTGTTGCCGGACAATATCAAGACCGCGACGGCGACAAGCAAGAGTGTAGAGTGGAAGCGAAATTGGACTTCAAACACGGCACTCTGCAAGTCACAAAGGGCATGCTCGGCAAGGTCACTGCGATCAACAGTAACGGCGACTACCTTGTCGATTTTGACAAACTTCCGAAGTTGGTATGGAGTCATAAAAGCAAGAACGAGCTGGAGCTCAAAGAGCCGAAGCTGGGATTTTTCGAATCAAGACAGAGAGGAAATAAAGTGTCCGACCGCTGGTTTATGGAAACCGTGAATCGCATCGGTGATTTCTTGGGGCCGGATTTCGATTTCTTTGATGATGAAAAACAAGAAGATCCCTTCAATATGGGCTATAAGATAAAGACAGCTCTCAAGTGGGATGAGAATGAAGCCGGTATCAAATATAAAGGCGAAAAGTATCCTGGGCGACTCACCGCGCACTCAGCCACACCAAACCCTGAAGGAGAGTCTACCGTCCCTGAAAAGTGGAGAAATCTCGGTAAAGGGGGTGCTGCAGAAATCACTTCTGCTATCAATGACGGCGTTTCCATCGTCTTTCATCGCGACCACGGTTCGCAGCAAGGTTGGGGCGACCCAGAGTTCCACATCGACCAGGTTAAGAAACTTGCCAATCAAGATCAACTTCCCTTTGTTTTTAGTCTCAACTGCGAGACGGGATGGTTTGATAGTGACGACTATTTTGCCGAAGCTTGGATGCGAAATGCTAACGGTGGCGCGGTAGGGTTTGTTGGAGCGGTCCGTGTTAGCCAGTCAGGAAAAAACGATCTTTTTTGCACCGGTCTGCTTGATACCTTTTGGAACAACTACAGCGACTTTGATAAGGACGTTATTGCAAGAGATAATTCCTGGCGTCCCGCCGAAGCAATGGTCCGAGCCAAAGAATTTGTTAGCGTGGGTTATCCTAACGACACACTGAACAATCGTTTGTACAACTATCATGGAGATCCCGAGCTGTCCTTGCGCACTGAATCCCCGGAATCGTTGCTGATTTCTCCCCCTCCAAGTTTGGCGGCGCTCGAAGACGCCAACTTCTCGGTAGCCGTAACTCGCAAAGGTTCACCCTGCTCCGGTGCTCTAGTAGCCTTCACCATGGCGTCCGGCGACCACCACGTAGCCACTACCGATGCATCGGGCATCGCCAAGTTCTCATTCGCCCCAAGCGGCTCTGGAAAAATGAAAGTAGTAGCTACGGAAAGAAATAGCATACCTTTTGTTAGCGAAATCAATGTCGCACAGCCCGGCAATTCCTCCGGATCTAGCTTGCTTGGCAAGTATGAGAATGTTCCTCCAACGAACGATTGGCACTACGTTACCATCGAACAGGGCACTAACGGCAATTTTCTTTGGAAGAACAAGGCGGGCGTTGTCTGGACCATTGAATCTCGCAATGGCAACGAACTTTGGTTCGGCAAAGATTGCCCCTACGGCGAAATGAAGTTTGAGGTCAAGCGTGACGAAGCCGGGAACTTCACAGGGTTGAAAATCAAGGACGCCTTCTACCGTCTGATCGAAGGCCAGGCTGCGGCACCCCAAACAGTACCGTCTCCCATTGGAGTAGCGAAAACTACGCCGCCTTTGGCCGCGGATCAGACGAAATCAATCCAAACAAGCACCGAGAAGGTAAGGATATCTATCACCAATAAGACTGGACAGCCGCTTGAAGTTCATTGGGTTGGTTTTGATGGAAAGGAAGGGCCAGCTGGCACGATCGCGGCCGGGGTACAAAACCATGGCATGGGAGTTTCCTATCCCGGGCACCTTTTCAGATTCAAGATAAATGGAAAACTAATCCATTCATGGGTGATTCACAAAGACTTCGCGCATCTGGTTGTGCAACCCTAGTGCATCGAGTTGCTTGCCGCATCAACTACGACAGACTCAACGTCCCGTCTCGATTCGAACAAGGCCCGCCAGCACCAACTGGCGGGCCTTGCTGTTAGGGACATGCTCGCCTTGGCGGCAGCACCGGGGACACAGCATTGGCATCCAGCACTGGGCTTCGAAGGAGTGGCCGATATGGTGGCTGGTGTTAATGGGGATATTGCTTTGCGTGGAATAACTAGCGTCCAACTAAACCGTAATTCCCACAGGCTTTCGTCAGAACTTCGGACATTTCCGTCAAAATAAAGACAGGCTAACCCTTGCATTTGTTGCTCTAGCAAACCTCTTGAGTCAGAATCTTGTCTGCCGATTCGACACAACTGGAGCTGAACAAGAATGCAAAACGAATCTGTCACTGGCTGGATTGACCAGCTTTCCGACGGAGATGAGAAGGCAGCCGAACAACTGTGGCAGCACATTTCTGGGCGGCTGCACGAGTTTGCGATCAAGAAGCTCGACGTTCAGACCCGCCGACGTTACGACGAACAGGATGCCGCAAACAGTGCCTTCCACAGTCTGTGTCGGGGCCTCAGCGATGGCAAATTTGAAGTCGAGAACCGCGACGCCTTGTGGGGCCTGCTGGCGGTAATCACTTCCCGAAAAGTCGCGACACAACGGCGGTTTTTGAACCGCCAAAAACGAGGAGAGGGAGCCGTACGCGGTGACTCGGGGTTTGCAGAGTTGGGTGCCACTGGGATCAACGCGATCGAAGGCAACCAGCTGACACCCGATGCACTGGCCGAGATTTCGGAAAGTTGCGCCCAACTGCTCGATGCGATTCCTGACGAAACGATGAAGAAGATCGTCTTACTCAAGTTTCAAGGGGCCACCAACGGAGAAGTCGCTACCGAATTGAATTGCACTCGCCGAACGATCGAACGAAAACTGGAAAGAATTCGTCGGATCTGGGTAGAAGCTGGCCTACATGACGGAGCTGTATGACAAGCCTGCCATTGATTTCACGCGTTACGCTGTGAACGGAGCCTAAAACCAAACGATTTTTTTTCGCTAGAGTAGTTCTTCGTGAAAAATATCTGTCGGAGTCTGCAACGGTTTGACCATTTAGGTTCCAGAGAACTCTATCCAATTCGAATCCAATGCATGATCCCTCCCAGAGCAATCCAGCCTATCAATCGCTGACCGATCAGCAACTTTCTGATATCGATGTGCTATGTGACCACTTCGATCTGGAATTGGTGAAAGGGCTCGGTCCACGCATCGAGGCATTCTTGGCAGATGCTCCGAAAGCAGCTCACGACGGACTGCTGGCTGAACTGCTGGCCATGGAGCTCGAATACCGTACTCAGCAGGGGCAAGACCCTCAGCCGGACGAGTACGTCCAGCGATTCCCGCGACAGAAAAGCGTCATCTTCGGCGTATTTGGTGGTCTTGCAAAACCACCGCGACGAGGTAACGAGAATATTGCGGAAGATGGCACAGCGGTTGTTGGAACGGTCGATATTCCCCCCAACTTGGAAAACTTTGACTGCATCGAAGTAATCGGCCGCGGAGGAATGGGAGTCGTTTGGCGTGCGGACCAGATCCAGCCGGTCAAACGTCATGTCGCGCTCAAGCTGATCAAATCAGATTTGCAGATACGGGAAGTGCTTGCCCGGTTTGATGCGGAAAAACAAGCCTTGGCGATGATGGATCACCAGAACATCGCCCGAGTTCTTGACGCGGGCACCACTCCAGACGGTCGCCCGTACTTTGTGATGGAACTGGTTGATGGAATCCCTATCACTCAGCACTGCGACGACAACAAACTGAGTGTGGACGACCGGCTGAAGCTGTTCGTCTCCGTGTGCAATGCAGTGCAGCACGCACACCAAAAAGGAATTATTCATCGGGATCTAAAGCCGTCGAACGTGCTTGTCACCGTCATCGACGACAAAGCAGTCCCCAAGGTCATCGACTTCGGGTTGGCGAAAGCTGTCGAACAATCCTTGCAACTGACCGACGCGACCATGCTGACGGAATTCGGCAAGGTTGTCGGAACCGTTCAGTACATGTCGCCTGAACAGGCCGAATTGAAAGGTATCGATGCGCAGGATATTGACACTCGGACGGATGTTTATTCGCTTGGTGTCATGCTGTATGAGTTGCTCACGGGGTCCACGCCACTGGACAAAGAAACGCTCGGGCAAGCCGGTCTGTTAAGAATTCTCGAGCTCATCCGCGAAGAAGACCCGCCCCGGCCCAGCAACCGATTGAGTTCATCATCACACGACGTGAATTCCGCAATCGGCGCCCAACGCAGACTACAACCCGCAAGGCTGCAGCAACTGTTGCGTGGAGAACTCGATTGGGTCGTGATGAAGGCGCTGGAAAAGGACCGCAAGCGCAGGTACCAAAGTGCGCATGATTTGGCGCAGGACCTTGCCAGCTACTTGGCCGGAGACACTGTCGCCGCCAGACCGCCTTCGACTTGGTATCAAGTGCAGAAGTTTGCAAAAAGAAATCGCGGGGTTGTCGCAGCTTTGCTCGCGATTGGTGCAGTGTTGCTTCTGGGCATAGTCGGAACGAGTTACGGGTTGATTCGTGCGATCGAGAAAACCAAATTTGCGTTAGCCAAATCGTTCGAAGCAGATGCAGAGCGCAAAAAGGCTATGGATGCGAGCCTTAAAGCGTCTTCAGAAACGCAGCGCGCTCGCGACGCTGAAGCCAATGCAACTTTTCAACTCGCGGTTTCGAGGTGGGATGCACATCGGGCTACAGAGGCTCGAGATCTGCTGCACCAGCTGCCGCTGGAGTACCGTGACAATTTCGAATGGCACTACTGCAAAAGGCGATTTCAAGGCAGCGACATCACCTGCTACGGTCACGAGGGCGACGTGTACGAAGTCACTTTTACTCCTGACGGAAAGCGAATTGTTTCAGCCGGTGATGACGGGAAGATCAAGGTGTGGAATGCAACCACCGGAAACGAACTCACTACGCTCGAAGGACACAGGGGCTCCGTGGCAGGACTCGGCCTTGCGGTTAGTCCGGACGGCTCCATTATTGCATCAGCCGGTCATGACAAGATCGTAAAAGTCTGGAACTCGGAGAGGGGTGAACTCATTCACTCCTTGAATGGTCATGACGGCCCGATTAACTGCCTTGCGTTTAGCCCAACCGGAGATCGCATCGCGTCAGCTTCTAACGACAAGACGATCAAGCTGTGGAACACTAAGACGGGCAAAGAACTCATCACGATTGTCGGGCACACGGCTGCTGTGTGGGGCATCGCCTTTAGCCCGGACGGCAAAAGGCTTGCTTCAACGTCTCATGGCGACCAAACGGTGCGGGTCTGGGATTCGCGTACAGGGCAGCAAATTGCCTTCGTTCGCGAAGGCAGGGAGGCAACGCGGCGCGTGGCTTTCAGTCCCGATGGCTCGCGAATGGCGACGGTTAGTCATGGCACGTTCTCGTTGTGGGATACGCAAACATGGAAGCTAGTTAAGGACAATCGACTTGCGCACGAATTGGGAGTCCATTCTGTGGCCTTTAGTCCAGACGCAGCTCAGCTTGCCACTGGAGCCACAGATGGATTGGTCAAACTTTGGGACACCACCTCTGGTCAACTGATCAAGACGCTATGCGGTCATGCTCCTCGAGGTGTTTGGAGCGTCGCCTTCAGCCCCGACGGCTCGCGACTCGTTTCCGGCGGTCACGACGGAACCGTCCGGATCTGGGATACAGACGCCGGAAACCAACTTTCACTCTACGGGCAGGAAAACATCAAGAGTGTTGACTTTAGCGCCGATGGCAAACTGCTCGCTAGCGGAGGGGAAAATGGATCCGTTGTCCTGCGGAACGCAGACACCTACGAACCACTCTTCACTCAGAAGGAGCATGTGGGCAGTGTTAACGATTTGTCCTTCAGTCCGAATGGATCAAGGCTCGCAACGGCCGCCGACGACCAAACGGTTCGACTTTGGGATACCAAAACCGGCGAAGAAGTTGCCGTGTTGAAGGGACATAAAAGCTGGGTTCGCGGCGTCGCATTTAGTCCCAATGGTAGTCAGATCGCTTCGGCTGGCTGGGACGGCGACCTCAAACTTTGGGACGCACTCACGCACAAGGAAATCCGCACGCTCAAAGGTCATCGTGGTGGTTTGTACTGTGTTGCCTTCAGCCCAGATGGATCGTGTCTTGCGTCAAGTGGATATGACAACACAATCCGACTGTGGGACGCTCGGACCGGCCAAAACATTCGCACGCTCAAGGACGACGACTTGGTAAGGTCCATCGCCTTTGGTCCGAAGGGCAAACGACTCGTGTCAGCAGGCTATAGTTTGAAGATTCGCATATGGGACGTTGTCACGGGCGACCAAATTGCAGTCGCTACCCGTTCTACAGGAGCTATTTTTGGCGTCGCATTCAGCCCCGATGGCAACCGCATCGCAACGGCAAGTTCGAAAATCCAACTTATTGACGCTTACTCTGGCCTGGAAGTCGGTCGCGTTGACGCGTCCAATGGCTGTTCAGCAATCGCGTTCAGCCCGGATGGCCAACGGCTGGCAGCAGCTGCCGGTGGGACGACTGGTTCAGTACAAATCTGGCTTGCCAATCGAGAGCACGAAACAATGTACCTGCTTGGTCACACTGAATCGGTGACCAATGTAACCTTCAGTGCAGACGGAGCACGAATTTACTCAGAGTCCGAAAATGAAAAACTGGTATGGGATGTTGCCTCGCAGGCAGTGATTCCAGACGCAATTTGGGAACCGCCGGAAGTGGCCATATATAATACTCCCGATGGTCGTTGGTTTGTGTCCACCGAAACAAACAACGTCGTGCTAGTCGATCTTGAGTACAGGAACACGGTTGACGAAAAAGCCTGGCGAATGCTCAAAGCGAGCTTCGATCCTTTTTTTCATCAAGAGCAAGCGACAGCCGCCACCACGTCGGAAAACTGGTATGGCGCTGCTTTCCATTATGCATGGCTGCTGAAACATGATCCCGACTCTTTAGCCCACTACTTTGGTCTGCAGTCGTCCTATCAAAGACTCACCACTCGGTATTCAGCCGCGGTCGAGGCATTGTCCCGAGTGCCAAATGTCACCGGAAATGGTGATGGCACCTTTTACACCCGGCATAAGAATCGAATCGTCACCGCACTGCCGGTAACACTTTTCAAGGCGACTGAGGAGTCCACTGATTCGCCGACGGAGGTTTCAGAATCAAACCACGCGCTGTACTTCGACGGTACGAGCTCCGCAGACCTGGGTAATCCACCTTTCTACAAAGCCAGCTTTACCGTCGAAGGATGGATCAAGCCGGACGTGAGCCAGTTGAACGCATCAGGTCGGTTCTACGTTTTCGCGCTCAATTCGGGCGAAACCGATACAGCTTTGGCGGGCGAGGTCTTCGAGGACGGCCGTCTGCGGATTATTCACCGCAATCCTCCGGGCAATGCAGGCGGGATCGATCTCCTCAGCCAAACAGATATGACCGACGGTAAGTGGCACCATTTTGCAGTCGTTCGAGGCAATGACAACACGCTTCACGTCTACGTCGACGGCGAATTGGAAGCATCCTCAGAAGAAGCGGCCGCCGACTTTGATGACACGCCCAACCGGGCATTTCTGGGTATGAACATCGAAAAGAATCCCCGTTATTTCAGAGGTCTGATGGATGAGATCCGTTTTTGGAATGTCGCCAGAACGAAAGAAGAAATCAACTACGGTCGCAACTCACCAATGGACCGCCATACTCAGGGTCTGGTTGCCGGCTACGACTTCAACCCGATCGATTCAAAACCGGACGTTGAAAAGGAACTGGGCACAAGCTTCTATTTCGCCCCAGTGGTAAAGGAAGCCCTGTCTTCCCGCGTCCACAAAGAATGATTGAAATAAATTAAATATGTCGGCAATGTAGGCAAGGCGTGATGCTCGAATCGGGCCTAAATGACAACTCCTAAATGAATATCCTGCCACTATTCTCGGGCGTTTCAGTGGTCAGCGGAGAAAGGACTAACTCAGTTTTTCGGCTAGAGTGTGCGATTCTGGAAGAAGGTCTGTCGGAGTCTTCCACTATTTTACCATTGAGGATTTCGAGAACTCTGTTCGGCTCGAATCCCATGAAAGACCCATCGATACGAAATCCGGCCAACCTGTCGTTTACTGATCAGCGACTCACTGAGACTGACCAGCTTTGTGACCGTTTCGCTCAGGAGTTAGTGAACGGCAACGTTCCGCGCTTCGAAGATTTTCTGGTGGACGCTCCGGCAGCAGCCCGGGCCGAACCGCTGGCCA
>JAGQPR010000276.1 GCA_020426625.1 Planctomycetales bacterium | reverse complement strand
CCTAAAATTAGGCTGTAACCGACCACTAGCAGCAAAGTCGTTTTGGGAAGCCTAGGGTTAGGTAATTTGGTGGAGATTGTACTAGAGGCCGAAAAAGAATGTTGAGTACACTGAGGCTAAGGCCTTCGCTATTTTGACGTGGGAAATCGTTTGTTTCCCTCATTCAGATGCCAATGATAGCAGACGATGGAATTCGATGTTATGACGGTTTGCTATGGAATGATGCCCGTGCCATACACCTGCCTGCCAACAGCAGCCAAGCTTGAGGCGACTTGCAGGCGGTACGTTCCGAGATCGTTAGGTCCGACAGGTCCTGTGGCATTCTTTGTAATCTGGGCCATGGCAGGTCCAATGTCGTTGCTGGGGCTCTTCGCGTTCGCTGCAACCGCACATGCAACTTCACCGACGCCGGTTGAGAAAATCGACGCGGCGATCGCGGAGCACTGGGAGGCTTACGGTTTGTCGCCAGCGCCCGAGGAGCAGGATGGAAAGTGGTGCCGACGAGTGTTTCTGGACCTGATCGGACGCATTCCGACCTTCGACGAGCTGCAGGATTTTCTGCGAGACCGCGACGCGGACAAGCGCGAAAAGCTCGTAAACCGCCTTTTGGAGGACAGCCAGTATACCGAGGAGTACGCCGGTCACTGGGCGTCGATCTGGAGCAACATTCTGATTGGCCGTAGCGGCGGTCAGGATCGGCGATCGCTCATCAGCCGCGAGGGGATGGACAAATACCTGCGAGACTGTTTTGCGGATAACAAGACATACGATCGAATGGTTTACGAATTAATCACAGCAACTGGCACTACCAAGCCGGGGAGCGAAGGATTCAACGGTGCGACCAATTTTCTGATCGACAAGGTCAACGCAGAAAACGGCACGCAGGCAACTTCTGCAACTGCGAGGTTGTTTCTTGGGTTGCAAGTTCAATGTACCCAATGTCACAACCATCCATTTAATGACTGGAAGCAGCAAAAGTTTTGGGAGTTCAATGCTTTTTTTCGGCAGACGGTCGCGCTGCGGCGTTTTGTTTCGGGCACTCGCAACATCGACTACGCGGAGTTGGTCGACCAGGACTTTGCAGGTAAAGGAGGCGGTGCTAGCGAAGCTGAGATTTATTTTCAGGAACGAAATGAGATTTCGCGCGTGGCCTACCCGGTCTTTGTGGATGGTACGGCGATTGGCCGGAGCGGATACGTCTCGGATGTTAACCGCCGAACCGAGCTGGGAAAGCTAATCGTCGGCAGCGAGTACCTGAGCATGATGCTGGTTAATCGAATGTGGGCTCATTTCCTGGGTTACGCTTTTACCAAGCCGATGGATGACTTTGGTCCGCATACACCGGTTTCCCATCCAGCACTACTCAGCGACTTATCCGAAGATTTTCGTCAATCCAGTTACGACTTAAAGAAGTTGATGAAATGGATCACTCTCAGCCGCCCTTATCAACTATCCAGCCAAACGAATAAGCGAAACGTGGCTGACGATCCGTCCTTGGGAGAATCGCCGAAGTTTAGCCATTTTTATTTGAGACAAATGAGTGCTGAACAGCTTTACCAATCGTTGCTGAAGGTGGGCGGACAAGCGACTGGCTCACTGCAGCAGCAACAGCGTCAGAGGGATGCTTGGTTATCACAATTTGTCGTAGCTTTTGGCACTGACGAAGGAGACGAGGCGACGACTTTTAATGGTTCCATACCGCAAGCTTTGATGCTGTTCAATGGTGATTTGGTTAAACGAGCTACCTCCGTTAAGCCTGACGCCTGGTTGGGGCGATTGGTACAAGCGCCAATCTCAACTCAAGAGAAAATCCACGTGTTGTTCCAAGCGGGAGTTGCCCGGCGAGCGACTCAAACGGAACTGAAAGCAGCAAACCAGTTGCTTTCAGCCAGCAACGGAAAGCCCGAGGAAGCCCTGCAGGACCTATGGTGGGCAATTCTGAATAGCAACGAATTTATTTTGGTGCAATAATTTGTTCGAAGCGACGTGATACCTATGTATAGCCCGGTCAGAATGAGGCTTGTGCAACAATGGACCGCTTGACCACAGCATCACAACGGGACGCGGCCTGTATGAAGTTTGTAGACATCGGTGACCAGCAAGATTTTCCAATCCCTTGAAATAGATTAAGAAACGCAATCGGACGGAAGGCTAACCATGCTCTGGACTCACAATGCAACACCAGCGGGAATGAACAGAAGGCATTTCCTAAGCCATGCTGCTGGTGCTTCCGCGCTATTCAGTACGTCCCTTGCGTTTGGGCAATCGTTGCGAGCTCAGGCGAACCTCCTCAAGAAAAACCAGAAATCAGCCATTCTATTATGGATGGGCGGCGGACCAGCCACCATCGATCTGTGGGACCTCAAGCCGGGTGCGCCAACGGGTGGCCCGTTTCGTCCGATCAGTACATCTGGCAATGCCCAAATCTCGGAGCACCTGCCCAAAGTTGCGCAGCAAATGCACCACTTGTCGATCGTGCGCTCGATGAGCACGCGCGAGGCCGACCACAACCGCGGTCGCTATTACATGCATACCGGCTTTGTGCCCGATCCGAACATAGAGCATCCAAGTTACGGTTCGGTCATCGCCCATGAATTGATGGCCGACCGAGAGGCTTTGCAGATTCCACCGTTCATTTCCGTGGGCGGGGCAAGTGAGGGGCCAGGCTTTCTAGGCATGGCATGGGCACCGTTTTCGGTCGGCAGCGACGGGAGGATCAAGAACTTGGATATGGGCCTTCCGGACGCAAGACTGGCTCGCAGAGTGCAGGCCCTGAATCTACTTGAAAAGAATTTCGTGTCCCAGCAGCGTGGCATGGCCGCAGCGGACCACATGCAGGTACTGAAAAAGACTTACGACCTAATGACCAGTCCGCAGATGAAAGCTTTCGAGGTTTCCAGCGAACCTGAGGCGATGAAAGAACTGTACGGCGATAGCGGTTTCGGACGCGGTTGCATGATGGCCCGCCGGCTTGTCGAAGCGGGAGTACCGTTTGTTGAAGTCGACTTAGGCGGGTGGGACAACCATCAAAATATCCACGCCACGCTCAAAGACGACAAACTGCCAGTTTTGGATCAAGCCATGAGTGCCTTGGTCCAGGACCTGGCGCAACGCGAACTACTGCAGAATACGGCAGTCATTTGGATGGGCGAATTCGGACGTACACCGACCATAAACGGTAATGCCGGACGAGATCACTGGGCCAAGTCGTGGAGTGTTGTCGTTGGCGGGGCCGGAATGAATGGTGGGTTGGCAATTGGTGCCACCGATTCCGAAGGTAGAAGTGTTGTTAGCGAACCGTATTCGGCTGAAGACCTAATGGCAACTGTCTGCAAGAGTCTGGGAATTTCTTTGACAACGACGTACCAGAGCAAAAATGGGAGACCCATGACCATTGCAAACGGTGGTAAAGTAATTCGAGAGCTGTTGGCATAGGGGTGATCAGCACCCACGCTCTTTGGAACAGATGTCTTGAGCAAAGAGGCTTAGCACCGTTAGCGAGAGTGAAGTTCAACTTGACGTTGAGGAAATTGTTCGCCGTCACCAAGTGATGCTGTGGCGATATCTGCGCGCCCTGGGAGCAGAGCCAGCATTGGCCGACGACTTGGCTCAAGACACATTTTTGGAAATACTTCGCAGGCCAATTCAACAATACAGCGACGCAGCCACCGCAAGTTACTTGAGACGAGTTGGGCATAACTTGTTTATCAGCCGACGTCGTCGCGACGCGAGAATGAGTGTTACCGAACATGCTGAAGAATTTGATCAAGCCTGGATGCGGTGGGCTGGCTTTGATGCAGGAAATAGTGCCTTGGATCTGCTGCAAGAGTGTTTTTCTCGGCTGACCGAAAGAGCTCAACAAGCGCTTAACTTGCGCTATGCTAAGTCGCTCAGCCGCCAAGATATTGCCGATGCTCTGGAGATTACCTCACATGGAGCTAAGAACTTGATACAGCGCGCTAAGGGGCAGCTCAAAGAGTGTATGGATCGGAAACTGGCAACAAACGACAATCCTCGCTGAAATCGAACGAGTTCACCGAGGCGATCGAACAGTAAGTTAAGACTTTTATGCAAGACCATCCCTCAGACCAAATTCTAGAAGCATTCTTGGAAGAAATGCTGGCTGGCCAAACGCCTCCTGACTTGATTCAGCGAGTCAAAGTTGCCTGGCAAGCTGAGAACCTGCGCGCTGGTGATAGCGATGTGGACACAGTAGCCGAGTTGATCGAGATTCCCGACCCAAGTGCGTTGCCAGGTCCAGTATCGTGCAATGGTACGCACCGTTCCTTACACGATATGGAACTGGCGACTAGCGCTCGCCACCAACGAGCGGAGCTTACTGCAGCGCAGGCCCAGGTCGCGAAGGCCGAGCCATCGGCCGATCGAATCAACGACACCAACCACTCGGCCTCACGCTATCGATCCATCAGTCGAACGCGCAGGCAAGTGAAGTTTGGACTTCGCACTTGGTCATTGACGCTCGTAGGGGTAGCCGCCGCATTCTTGGCTCTGTTGAACTGGAATGGCTACTTTTCGTCCTCGCCAACCCCCGAACCAGTCGCAGAGCGACGCGAAAACAATACCCGACCTGAGAATTCAGCCCAGACCGGCGGAGCTGCCGCTACAGAGCTCGCAACTGAAAATAGCGGCGGGCCCGAAACAGCTCCTGCAATCGCTTTGGATCATGCTCCGGTGCTAGAGCCCAAGATTGCAGAAGGCGGACGCGAGTCGGCAGTGCCGTTGAGTCGTGAACTTGAAATTGCGCAAGCCGCACCGACGTTGTCTGCCAGTGAAGAAGAGCGCCAGGACGATGAGAATCCACCCAGTGTTCTTATTGCCAAGCCTGATGCGCAGGTTGTAAGCGACATCGATAACCAACTGAAATCCATGTGGCAGGACTTGGGGATCGCTCCAACGCCTGAGATTGGTGACGCCCAGTTTGTAGCCCGGGTCAATTCCGCACTGTTCGCCAGCCTGGAGCTGCCGCTTCCTCGAACGGTCGCTCGAGTTGGCGTGGACAGGTCTGCACTGGTCAAGTCGGCTTTGGAACAACGCGAGTTCGCAGATCACCTGGCCACGCAGCTGATAGGGACTTGGCTACGCAACACAGGTGTGGATATGGCCAGTCCAGAAGTGATTCGCTTAAGGAGATCGGTTGCAGATCAGATCGAATCGTCAGAGCCTTGGAACGAGATCATCGTGGATCTGTTGGGTGGGCAGCTTGTCGAGGGGGCACCGTCTGAAACTTTTCTGGGAGGACTAGCGGGCAATGGGAACCAGCGTTTGCTGGAAAGGTTGGGCACCCACTTTTTGAATATGAACCTCGCCTGCGTTCGCTGTCACGATTCCATGGCTTCCGACGACTTGGACCCTAGCGACCGAGTGACGCAGGAAGTCTATTGGTCCACGCTGGCGATGCTCAAAGGAATTGGAATCCAGGGAAGACGCAATGACGGCAACGATCCGCTGCGCGTCTTCGATCGCCAGGAACTTTTGGCTCAAAGCGATCAATTCTTTGCCGACTACGAATTGCTTGACAATCGCATGCGATCTGTGTCTGCGCGGTTGCCCGATGGTACGCCTTGGACGCGTGATGGTTCCGATTTGTTGCCGCGTCAGTCGCTGTCTCAATGGATTGCCAATTCTCAACGAATGGATCTGGCGACCGTCAATCAAGTATGGTGCTTTTTGTTGGGACGTCCCTTGGTACCGCAGGTGTCGGCAGTTGAAACCGTGGGGCTCCCGCAACGCAAACAATTGCTGACAATGCTGGCCACCCAGTATCGGCTGAATGGTCGGAGCATTCGCCGATTAACCGGCTGGATTGCCGCCAGCGTTGCTTTCGACCGTAGCCAACCAAGTTTGTCTGGCGACCAATGGCTATTGGCCAACGATGAGCAACTGGAGCAGTTGAAGATCTCAGAATTGACCTTTGCAGCCGCGTCAACGAATCAGTCTCGTTCACTGAGCAACGCGATCAATTTGGCGATTCAGTGGCGTTCGCAAGGCGAATTGAATTCCGCGCTGTTGGCTCAGCCCGCGCCCCGCGATCCGGGGCGAACACCTCGAGAAAGAGAACGCGTCGCACGAGAACTGATGCCTCCACTAGATTTTGCCATTCACGCCGAACAGTCTACTTCAGCCCAGCAAGCTTACCTTCGTCGTCTAGCAACATCCACACAACTAGATTGGCAGCAGCAAGTCAATCACGTCTTGCTCTTGCGCCCCGCCTTGACTGTCAATGCCCGCATCCAGCAGCTGGCCCAAACGCTACTGGAAAAGAATTCCGGCAATCGCGAGGAGACTTTGCTGGACTTGCTGTGGTCCGTCGAGGCCAGTTGCCCGATGTAGGGCAATTCCCCCTCCCCCGCTCTCCTCCCCCCGCTTCTCGTGTGCCCGCTCGCGACTGTCCCAGCACTCCCGACGTAGAGTAACTCTTGGTGGCTTTCGCGAACAGTTTCAATTTCGTTGTGTTTTTTGGACGCTTGCCCCACGACAGACGCCTTGGCGAAACCAGCGTAGATTGGTAAGAAAATACTGTTCCAAGTCTACACGCTAGGCTATTTGGGTGTCCTGCTGGTATGCGAGCGTTCGTTGGTTTAGCATTTTCGGAACAAGTAGGCGAAGAGCTCGTTTCATCCGAACAAATGCTTGGGTAAATATAACTAACCCTCCCACCGCAGGTTGCATTGGTTTCGTGCGACGTGCGGATTGAAGCAATTAACTATTGAAGAGTAGCGGCAATGGGCAGAAGTTTCGAAGTTCGCAAAGTTTCGATGGCCAAGACGGCTGGGCAGAAATCGAAACTGTATTCCAAGTACGGTAAACAGTTATATGTTTGTGCAAAGAATGGTGGTGCCGACCCAACAGCCAACCCCTCGCTGCGGAGTATGATCGACAAGGCGAAACGGGAACAGGTTCCCAGCCATGTGATTGAAAAGGCTTTAGAAAAAGCTGCAGGGACGGGTGGAGAAGATTTTGTTCACGCCCGCTACGAGGGATTCGGGCCCGGCGGATGCTCGGTCATCATCGATTGCCTAACCGACAATCACAATCGAACGATCACGGATGTACGCAACTGTTTCACCAAGACCGGTTCTAAGATGGGCGCCCCAGGTTCAGTGGCACATGCCTTCGAACACTTGGCAGTTCTGTCTTTCAAAGGGAACAATGACGAGCAGGTGCTGGAAGCCATGTTGGCGGCCGACGTAGATGTGAATGATGTTGAAAGCGAAGGTGGACAAATCACGCTTTTCGCTCCGGCAACTGAGTTTTACAAGGCCAAACAAGCCCTAATGGAGGCGATGCCAGACCTCGAATTAGAAGTGGAGGAGATCACCTTCGTACCGCAATCTCGCACGGAAACCAGCGTTGAGGACCTTCCCATGTTCGAAAAGTTCATGAACATGCTCAACGAATGCGATGATGTCCAGGACGTATACCACAACGCCAGTTTGCCAGACAAGTAAACTCATGCAGGTCACGTCCAGTCTCGATACTCTTATCGGACACTCATTTATCGGGCACGCATCATTGCATAAGCTTCGCATTCGGTCGGGCGAATAGTAACTGTAGTCCAGCGCATGTTATATCGCTTTTGTGCCTACGGATTTTTGAAGAACCAAAGGTACTTTGAGCCCTTCTTCATGCTCGCTCTGCTGGCTCACGACCTTAGCTATTTTACGATCGGGCTGCTGGTCGCCTTTCGCTCGTTGACGATCAACCTGCTCGAAATCCCCTCCGGAGCCATCGCCGACGGCTTTGGCCGCCGCCACGCGATGATTTTTTCGCTGGCCTCCTATATCCTCAGCTTCATACTCTTCGCTTGGGCAACCAAGTTATGGATGCTGTTCGCGGCAATGTTCTTGTACGGTGTCGGGGATGCTTTCCGCACCGGCACGCATAAGGCGATGATTTTCGAGTGGCTAAGACAAGAAGATCGCCTGCACGAGCGTACGCGAATTTATGGAATCACGCGAGGATGGAGTCAATTCGGCTCAGCGCTCAGTGCCATCTTGGCTGCCGGATTTGTACTGCTTACGCGCGACTACCGCACGGTCTTTGTCGCTGCCACCGTGCCCTACTTGCTAAACGTTGTGAACCTGAGTGGATATCCGCGAGATCTGGACGGCTTGACGCAACAAGACACCAAAAGCTCCTTGAGGTCGGTCGCTGGCGACTTGATGAGAACACTCGGCCAAGCGTGGCGAAAGGCATCTATGCGGCGGCTCATGGCCGAATCCATGGCTTGGGAGGGCACATTCAATGCCATTAAGGACTATCTGCAGTTGGCCCTGCTGTTACTGTTCACCAATCAACTCATAGCCGTCGCCACGGATTCCCAGAACCGACGACAAATTGCCGAGGCAAGTGACTTGGCTTTGCCCATGGAATCTGTCGACCCAGGCGTAGTCATCGCGATCGCCGTAACATACACGGTGTTATTTCTGCTAAGTGGTTTTGCCAGTCGCCAAGCGCACCGAGTTCAAGCTTGGTGTGGCTCGGAGCAGATGGCATCAAGCTGTTTATGGATAGTCAACTTGAGTCTATATATTCTTTTGGGAATCGCCGACCTGAGTTCGAACCAAGTTCTGGTCGTACTTGCGCTCGTAATATTAAATATCCTACAAAACATCTGGCGTCCGATCCTGATCACGCGATTCGACAATTGCAGCTCAGCTGGGCAGGGAGCCACCATTCTCTCCATTGAGAGCCAGTCTCAAAGGTTGGCCACATTCTTCATTGCGCCCATCGTCGGCTTGGCAGTGGATTCCTCTTTCCGACTGGATTCGGCGGGACATTTATGGCCGATTGCGATGATCGGCGTGACTGTTTGCACTGCAATCATGGTCACCTTTCGGCGTAACGAGACCGACTGAAATTCGCCCATGGGATGGCTGCAGAAAATTGAACGCATTGGACGACTGGCCAGCTTTGCTTGCATGAATACAATAGCCCCAGTCTCGTAGTCGTCGGGCGGCAGTTTGCCATGTTAATCTTGTTTACCAAAGACCTGTTTTTTGTCCCTAGTGTCAAGACGATTGCAAGCCAATGCCAATTGTCCACGCTGGTCGCGCTTAGCCTGGAGACTGTGGCGCTGGCGTCAGTCGAGAGCTGCAACGTCAAGGTCTGCGTCGTCGACCTCAGCTCGTACTCTCAAGCTGGCGTATCTGAGATCGCTGCAGCAATCTCGTCAAGATTCCCAACCGCCAAAACGGTTGGCTACGGGCCGCATGTACAGGTGCAGAAGCTTGAAAATGCCCGCGTGGCTGGATTCGATGCGGTGCTCACGCGAGGTCAATTGACCAACAAGCTTGCTGAGTTGCTCGACCAGTGGCTTCAATCGTAATTCGGCGCGAGCGTCCGAGAAGCGTGTCTTATTTAGCCGCCTGAGGCTTCTCCGTATCTAGCTCTCGCATCAACATCTGCATGTCCTCCCAAACCAGTCGCTTGGCACTTTCGTTTCTCAGGAGATAAGACGGATGATAGGTCACGACCACCTTGGCACCTTGATACTGATGAAAACGTCCGCGCATTTTGCCGATCGGAGCGTTGGATTCAAGGATGGAACGAACGGCAACTGCGCCTAAACAAACAATGTACTTGGGCTGCAACACAGCTAGTTGTGTTTCGACAAAGGGTCGACACTGCGCGATCTCTTCTGGAACGGGTGTACGATTTTGCGGCGGTCGGCACTTGAGCGCATTCAAGATATAGACCTCTTCGCGTTTCAACTTCATTGCAGCTATGATCTTGGTCAGCAATTGCCCAGCTTTGCCAACAAACGGCACGCCTTGTCTGTCTTCGTCTGCCCCGGGAGCTTCCCCCATGAAACAGATTGTCGGACTCAAAGGTCCAACACCGAAGACCGTTTGCTGGCGATAGCAAACGATATCCGAGCATTGCACACAGGCTTTAACGGCCGCGTTGCAAGCGTCCAATCGTGCGGCCCGCTCGGCTGAATCCAAGACAGCTAGCGACCATGAAGCCGGACGCCCCAGCGCGACATTTTCGGCAGATTGCTCGCGTGACGCTGGGAGCGATGGCGGAACCGGATCCTTTTCAGCAACGGCAGGCGTTTGAGCCCGCTCAGCCATTGCCGTCGCAGAGGCAGTTGTCAGCGATGCCTCCGCAGCAGTTTCGCTATGTAGTTCCGAAATGCTACGTAGAACCTTTTCCGGCAGGTCTCTTGCCCGGGAAGCAGGGACATAGCTCAAGCCACTCTTCTGCAGAGACAAAAGCGCTTGAGAAAGCCCGCGCTGCAAGCGCTCCAATTCCGAATTCTTCGCTGACAAGATTTCTCTACCGCCTCTTCGTAAGAGCTGGCGTCCATCCGCTGCCCGTCCAAACCTCCATGGCAGGGGGGAAACGCACCGATTCCCGATTCAGATTACCAGTTGCCACGCCAGGCGCGAACCGCGCTGCCTTGCCATTCCCCTTTTTGCTGCGAACGGTACACTTGTTTGGTTGTTGGAGAAGATCTTGGCACTATTACGCAGCGTTTGTCACGCGAAGCAGTACGGCTACCGTGAGCAAGGGCGTGTTGTTTTCCTTAGATCGCTTTGAGTGGATCGAAGAAATCAGCGTATGTTTGGTACCGTTGCGATTTGGATCCAGCCGCCTAACTTGGACGGTTTAGTGCCAAGAATGTGATCGGCTGGCCGCTAGATTGGCTGCCACCCCCTTTGCTTCGATCCCATCCAGGATGTTATACAGTTCGCGTCCAGTTGTGATGCTCTGGTCAAGCAGGCCATTGTTGCGCAAGCCTCATTCTGTACTCGGGCAGAGAATAATTCATCACGGCATCTCCGCTCAGCTGAGGCCGTTTAATACTTCGCTTAAGGAACGTTCGATCAATAACTGTCGCCTTTCGCTCCACGGAAGTTGCGCTTTTTCCGACACTTCTCGCTAATCGACACCAATTCAACTTACTCTCCCTTGGGAGAGTCGCGAGCGGGCACACGCGAAGCGGGTCGGCGAGCGGAGAGGGGAATCTCCCTCCCCGTCGCTGG
>JAGQPR010000275.1 GCA_020426625.1 Planctomycetales bacterium | reverse complement strand
GGGATGCGTGCTCAAACTTCACAAACTTCATCAGCATTGGAACGACTCGGGTACAATTTAAGAAAGTGATGCGACGTGATTTCGACCTGTCCAAATTGCATCCACGTTTTGTTAACGCTTTGGCAAGCCTGCCAAAGCTGTCCTTGGTCCGTCAATAAAGACTTGTTACAGGCGTGAGCGCAAATTGTACCGGTTATTTTACACCAGAATCTCGATTTGGCTTCCCTGCTGGAATGTTGCGTCTGTGCCGCAAGTCGCCGTAGCGTTGTCGGTGATGCTAATCGTGCTCTTGTCACAAATCGTAATTCCTATACCACATCAGCCGAAACGCGCTAGTGTGCGGTTCCGTCAAGAACCGCGTGCTAGCGCACAGCGTCTGATATTGCGGAAGGATCATGTGGGACTGAATTTCCAATTCTTGAGACTGGTGAGCACTGCCGCCGGAGTGGCCCAGCCGCCAAATGAATCTCCGGCAGAAACCAAAGAAAGTTCTCTGGTGGGGTTTCAGTATCGCTTTGCTGCCATGGGGACGATGGTCGAATTCAAGGCGTTCGGTGATTCTGAGTCGCAAGTCACTGAGGCTTTTAAGGAGGCCGAGAAAAAAGTGCTGGAGTTGGCCGCGATTCTAACCGACTACGATCCGAAAAGTGAAACGCGACAACTCGCCACAAGTGCAACCAGCGAGCCTAAGCCAGTTTCCGATTCGTTGTGGCAAGTGCTGCAAGCCTCCGAGGACTGGTATCGCAGGACCGATGGGGCCTTTGACGCGAGCTTGGGCTCACTGACAAAGTTGTGGCGAAAGTACAGACGATCCAGTAAAGTCCCGACGGAAGAGGAAATTCTGACCGCCAAGAAACTCTCGGGATGGCGATATGTTCAGCTCTATTCGACGCAACAGAGTGTACGATTGGAGAAGGAAGGCGTGTCATTCGATTTCGGCGCGATCGGCAAGGGCTACATCGTCGATGCCGCGTTTGACTTGTTACGAGAACACGGTTTAGGCTGCTGCCTAGTCAATATCAGCGGCAATATGCGCTGCGGAAATGCACCTCCCGGGCGAAAGGGTTGGCGGATACAGGTCTCTCCACTGGAGGAGAACGGATCTCCGCTTCGGCAAATCCAACTAAGTAACGAGAGTATTGCAACGTCTGGCGACCTGTGGCAATTTGTCGTGATGGAAGGGGTTCGCCGCAGTCACATCTTGGATCCGCGCACGGGCTACGGGGTGCCTGGACCAATCGCAGCGACGGTGGTTTCTCAAAACGCGACGGATGCAGACGCATGCGCAACGGCAGCCTGCATCATGAACCCAGCGGACCTGGAGGCCCTACTTGCTGAGTTCCCGCGCATCTCAATCCTGCGAGCCTCCAAGTCAAGTCAAGGCGAGGTAACTACGCTCGAATTTGGCGACTTTCCCAAGCCGATGGACGTCGACAGGGAATGAATTCGCGACTTTGAGCCCAGCGAGTCAATCCACTCCGATCCAGGCCAACTACGAGAGTCGCTCCAGTTTCGTGACGCGCCCCGTCCCGACCCATTCGGCAACCAGGATGCTGCCATCGGCTGCGAAGCAGGCATCATGGGGGTGGACGAATTTGCCGTCGACCCATTTCTCGGGCGACACGCGGATCGATTTCTTGGCGTCGGCTGAGATTCGCTCTACGTCTTCGCCCAGTTGCGCGACCACCTTGTTTTCCTTGTCCAGCAAACTTACGCGGGCGACCAATTCGGGTACCAGCATCAACTCTCCCTGGATGTCGATATTCGCTGGCAGGCCAAATCCGCTAATCGTGTCGATATACGTTCCGTCGAGCGTTAGCCGCTGAAGTGTATGGTGGGCGCGATCTGCCACGATAATGAGAGGAGTATCCCCGCGTTCATCAATCCAAATGCCGTGAGGAGTCTTGAACTTGCCTCGGCCATCACCAGGACCGCCGAAACAGCTGAGCCAATTACCGTGCTCGTCGTAGCGATGAATGAGGAAGGAGCCATAGCCGTCCGCTAACAGGAAGCCACCCTCTGGAAGAAAGGCAAAATTCGTCGGCATGAAACGATTCTGTCCCCAAATCTGCTTGGGGTTTGCCGCTTCACCCTCTGCGTAGACGCCACTTTTCATCGGAGCAAAACGTTGCCAAATAATATCTCCGCTCAATGAGAGCTTGGCAATACACTTCACCTGCTGGTACGCCGCGACGTAGAGAAACTCTTCGCCGTTCTCCTGTCTAACTTCGATGCCGTGACCACCGCCCTGAAACCGCTCACCGAAAGCTCGAATGAATTTACCCTGGTCGTCAAAAACGAAGATAGATGGATGATCCGGTTTGTCCTGATGACCTTCATGGATCACATACAGATTGCCAGCTTGATCAAAAGCGACATTGTGGGTCGTCTGCCAAGTATACTGGCTGGGCAGTTGAGGCCAGTGGTGGTGAACGCGGAACTGATGTTCTCCTTGGCCGATGATGATCTCCTGATTCGTTTTGCTGGCCGTCGCTACTCGCGGCGCTGCCCAATATCCAGCAGTGGCTGCAGCAGCGACGACAAACTGACGTCGCGCAAGCTGTTGGGGAAACGCCGATGATGGCAAATCGGACGGTTTTTTAGCGTTGTTGGACACAGCGGACCTCCCTGTGAAAGAGTTGATTTGAATAGAAGATCAAGGTGAAGCGGCCGAGGAAGATTTTTCCCTGAGCCAAAGGCAGGTGGGATTTAGGTTGGCGAAAAGCGTGGGCGGTGCCTGAGTTCCAGACGTTGTTGCGTCAGGTGCTGTCTCGGTCGTCAGTATCCTGGCGGTGGCATTCAGTGTAGCAAAGCGATTCACGCTGTCGGGGGCGATTCAGGGCATATTTCGTCCAGAATACGGGGGCAGGCCGCTTCGAGCATGTCCAGAACCTTCGAAAATCCTTCTTCTCCACCGTAATAGGGGTCTGGTACGTCTCTCGGCCAGTTCTCGTCGAGATACTCGCTTAGCAACCGAACTTTGCCACTTGAGCCCTCAGCCAGCGCTTCGAGCTCGCGGTAGTTGTTCCTGTCCATGGCGATGATCAAATCGAACTGGCTCAAGTCGCGTGGGGAAACCATCCGCGATCTACTCAGCAACTCGATCCCACGCAGCTCGGCCGCTTGCCGCATCCGCTTGTCCGCCGGTTCTCCGATGTGATAGCTACTGGTGCCGGCGGAATCGACTCCAATCGAATTCTCAAGTCCACGTTTTGCAACGAGACTCTGGAATATACCTTCGGCAGCTGGACTGCGGCAAATGTTTCCGAGACATACAAACAGGACGCGTTTCATTTGACGAATTCTCGTTGCTTTTGGCGTTGGCTGGCGGGTTGAGTGTAACAGGCTGATGACCCAAGGTTTTGCAAGCTATTGCTTGGGCTTAGGGCATTTCTTGATCCTGCGACACTCTCACGTTCTTAACATTTGTGAGCTATACTAAATAGGACAAGGCACGTATTCTACAAATAGTCAACACGTGGATTCTACAACTAGTTGGCACGTGATAGATGGCTTCCGAGGCCGCAGGCAGGCAAGAATGAAAAGTCATTACCAAACAGGCGATCGAGTCGTATACACCCGGGACAAATATACGGTGTGCCCCGGCCCCAGGGCCAAGAACGTTTACGCCGCGCCGAACGGTGATTCGTACCACTACCAAGTTGAAAAGTACTGGATCGTCTCAGAAGTTTCCTCGGAAGGCAAATTGATCCTCAAGACTCGGCGCGGGAAATCACATGAAGTTTCTAGTGATGATCCCCGACTGCGTCGCGCGACGTTTCTTGAGCGTGTTTTCCGCTGGCGACTCTTTCCCTCGGAACAGATATTGCAGCACGCGGCTGAGTGACGTTGGACGTTGCCTTGCTGCATGGAGACGCGTTACCCTGCTTGCAAGGCTTACTGGCTGTTCGGCAGCTGCAGACATCCACGCGGAAGTTTTTTCACACAACTAGCCACATTGGTGTTAGGCAAGGTTGTTCATGTAACAAGAAACTTGTGCTTGGGCAGTAGAGAGTACCGCAGTTCATAGTTGCCGTTCGATCGTCAGCCCGTAATGAGTTGCAGCATGACTTTATTTGGGCAAAGATAGTTCATCCGTAATCCTGATCGTCTCACAGGTAGATTGCACCGTCATGGTCTGTTGCAGCGGGGCGGAGAAACTAGCGCCAACGGTTGGCTGAGTGGTAATCGGCAGTACGCCAGCCAATCTTGCTGGCTTCGAGATTGGTAGGTCAGCGCTGGGATTTGCATCTACGACGCGATCAGCCGTTCGGTATTCGAAAGGCACTCGCCTATCTGTAACTATTTCCGCAGCATGGTTTGCCTGGCGTAGGCCATGCGCTTTGCAGCATTGAGTGCAAATCGTCTTGATACTCCATTCGTATTCGCATACGGTTTTCTCTTTCTTCGCTTCCTCTAGCACACAGATGGTGCGCACCGTACCGCATCGCCGCGTGCCACATTTGTCCCATGGGAACCTGATGCCTGGGATGCAGATTTCTTTGGGCTTCACTTCAAAGCCAACTACCTCTTCCTTGCCTTCTGTAACTTTGAGAACGCAAATCTTCTGGCCGCAGACGCAGCAATTCGAACCATCGCAGTCGGCGTGCGCTGCGTTGGTCAAGCAAACAAACGCCAGGGAGAATAACACGACAATCGTCGTCGCTTTCATCTTCTGATCCTTTCGCATCTTCAAATTTCGCGTGGGGTAACGCTGCGACACTGACCACGAAGTTTTCATTGGGAAAAAATCAAAAATCGCACATAAACCTTGTGCCAAGTATCCAGTAATTGCCGCCGTCAAATCCGCCTACCAATCGATGGTCCTTGATGTCTCCGGCTATCAAATTGGTTTGAATTTTGGAATAGGCGTTCCAATACCAATTCAACCCCAGGGTGTAGCTCTGGCCGACACCACCAGCGATGTCTTTGTCAGTCAGATCCAGGTAGTCGTAGCGTCCTGCGATTTGCCAAGCTCCCCAGCCACGCCCCGTGCCGCCGCTGAGACGGTCTACGAGAAAGAAATTCTCGAACGGCTTAGCCCGATCGATTGTTCCTGAAGACCGTTCCCAAGGCATGTGTTCGCCGGTTAGAAAATATGCCCCATAGACGTAGAAGCCATGAAAGAAGAGGTCTCCTCCGGTTCCTGGAGTTGTATTGTCGCGTTGCATGAAATTGGCCATGTACTCGCCGGTCAGTTGGAAACGCCCCAGGTTTAACACGCTTTCCAAGGCGAGAATCTCGTACCAGTCGGCTCCCGCGATTCGCCCTGTGTCAAGCCAGCGGGAATCGCTTCGAGCCAGGGGGCGAGTGCGAAAACGGCCCTCATTACTATTCGAATCACCTGGGAGTACATTTCCATCGGGCCGGGCAACCGCGCCAGCAATCGCCCAGTGGTAATAACCGCGTCCTCCAGAAGCATCGTCGTACCATGGCGTTGCTGCCAAACGTCCGTAGCCACCCAGTTGCAGCGAGTCACCGATATAACTGCCGTCGTCGGAAGCGTTTTCGAGATTGTAAATACCGTAACGCCAGTTGACAGACTCGTCGTCACTGTGTCCGTACATAGCTGCCCCCAGTCGCCGAGCATCTTCATTAAAAGATTCAACTACCAATGGGCGCTCGGCAAAGACGTTGTATCGAGAACTATTCAGATGATCTAAGCCCAACGGACGCTTCTGATCTCCAATCAAAAACGTGTTGTTTCCCAAAAGGTTCGTCCAGCCAATGTAGGCATCCTTGATGGTTGGGGACGCTGGATCGGCAAAGTCAACCTGCATCCGCCACAGCATGTTTTGGGGGAGGTTTCCGCTGAACTCCATCCGTATTCGACGAAACGCAACACGGTCCTCCGGGTCATTGCCGAAATTCGCCGCAGTGCTCGTCGGGTGTTCCAGAAAGCCGATGCCGGGTTCATTACTCATGAAATCCCAGTAGTCCAGGTGGACACGACCACCGACCTTGAAAGTAGGTTTCAGCTTGGCGTCCGCCTTGGCCTTGGCTTCTGCCTCTTCTTTCTTGTCAAGCAGCTCTTCCAACTCTTTGATTCGCGCGTCGAGCTTTTCTTGAGACTCGACTAATTTTTCAAGCTGACTAGACGAGTTCTCTTTGTCAGTACCATCCGCGTCTTCTTCCCAGGGTAGAGCCGCGATGCGCGCAACTGACTGAGAGCCAAGTAGGTTGTCACTTGTCTGGGGGGCGGGAAGGAACTGTTGCGCGAACAGAAACGAACGCTCTAAACATACGAGCTGTAGCGCGGCACAAACAGCCGCCAGATGCACAAGACGTGCCTTGGTCATGATAGCGCTTCCCTGCAACAATCAGACGACTGAGAACAAGCGTAGGATCGAACTTGCGTTGGCCTACCTCGTCGGGCGAGAAAGTCTCCGCACGATCAAACACTGCTATTGTCCGCTACACAAGCTGAGCAAACAGGCCATGTTCCTTCATGGCACAACCTCGCTGCCAATCGGCGCGAGCGAATTGTTGCCGCCAGTGTGCGGCCGTATTCTTCAATCGAATGTTAGCGGTCTCATCGGACAACTCGAAAAGCTGCTTGAGAGCAATCTAACAATTCCGCTAACAATCGTTGACCCAATGGCCAGCGAGTCGACCCAAAGTGGTAGTTATGACAATTCGCGCTCGACCAATCAGGGTTGTGCGCGATGTGCTAGCATAACGAGGGGAACCAAGCTGCGGCATTCTCGTACAACAGTCTGCGACGTTCCGCGAGCGACAATCCAATTGTGACGCTTAGCCAGCGATCTGCATCGCGCATAGTCGCTGCCGAGCCGACAAAATGCTCGCCAGACGCGTCGCGGGCAGCTCGGTCCTGGCCAACTCGAACTGTCCTGCCGCCGAGCGGGTATACGCCCGGTCCCAACGTCGCTGCGCTGATTGCGTCCGAAACTACGGCAATCCGCTCACGGGGAATTAGTTGCAAGAAAAGACGGAATAGCAAATCGGGAACGTGGAAGCCATCTGCGATCAAGGTGATTCGCAGTTGACGGGCTCGCGATAGGACGCGGTAGATGATATTGTCATGCCGATCCAAGAGCCTGGGGCAGCCATTGGCTAGATGCGTAAACATATCCAAGCCTTGGTCTATGCAACGGTCCAACTGATCCAGCGTAGCATCGGTGTGACCAGCAGACACTCGAATGCCACGCGACGTACAGAAGCGAGTCAAGGCACCATCGAAGTCAACTTCTGGTGCAAGGGTAACCACTTTCAAGAGTGGACCAGCAGCGTCGGACAGCTGCGCCAACAATGACAGATTGCTGGGCGAGGCATGTTCCGCAGGGTGAGCGCCAATATATCCTGCCTCCTTGGGCAAGAATGGGCCTTCGATATGCAGACCGCGAAACACTGAGGAAGCCGCAGCGCTTTGCCCAACCGCTGACACGATATTATCAATACAGGCTAGCATCACCTCTGGTGCTGCCGTGATCACTGTAGGTAAAGCCCAGAGTACTCCGTCCTCGCGCATGAGTTCAGCCGATGCGCAAATCAGTTCAACCGCGGTGGAGGGATCATTGAAGTCTACCCCAGCAAATCCGTTGACTTGCAAATCAATCGTTTCCTGGCAACACGCGAGTTCGTTCATCGAAATCTTAGACGCTTCCTCAGGCTTGTTGGTTTGTTTGCTGCGGATCAAGGATGGTACTGCCTGCCATTGTGCTCGGGTCGAGCAGACTGGCGCTGGACGAGTCGAGCAATAGCGTTACGTCTGCGTGGCGTCTCAGAGCGGACGCTGGCATATTCGGCGAGATTTCGCCTTCCAGGCTCGCCTTGACGGCTTCCGCCTTGCGACGGTCTGGGACCGAACAAATGATCTTACTGGCTTTCAATATTTGATGGATGGACATGCTGATTGCCTGGGTCGGCACGCTGGCCAGCGAATCGAACCAGCCTTCACCAACTTGCTGTTTACGACAAGCTTCGTCCAGTTCGACGATCAAGTAGGGATCTTGAGTTTCAAAATCAGCTGGCGGATCGTTGAAAGCAAGATGTCCGTTTTCGCCGATCCCACACATCACGAGGTCGATCGTGCGATCACTAATTGCAACGCTGGCAGACATTCGCAATTGTTCCGGCGGCAACGTGCCATCCAAGTAGTAGAATGACTTGAGCGGCAAGCGGTCGACAAATCTGGCGGCCAAATAGCCACAAAAAGAAGCTGAATGCGTCTTATCGATCCCCAGGTATTCGTCTAAGTGAAAGCCATTCACACGGCTCCAGTCAACGTCCGGTTGTTGAACCAGAGACTCCAATACTTCAAATTGGCTTGACCCTGTCGCGATGACCACGTTGCATTCGGGTTGAGCTTGTAGCACTCTTCTCAATGTTATTGCCGCCTGTTTTGCAGCGAAACTGCCAAGTGTCGTGCGGTCCGGTGCGATCACAATCTTCATTTCATTCTCCCTCGCCTATTTCTTACCATTTGAATTCACACGTCCATTCCAGGGACGCCAAGACAGCGACTGCTGCTGCCAGGCATTCGACGAGTGGCGACGCTTTCCGAATTGGCATTCGCCTCTTGCGACCACCGATTTTTGTCGCACTCCGAACACAGCCAGCGGAGGGGGCCACAAAAACTAAGCCAAGTCATAGCCCAAAGTCGAATTCCTGTGAACTCAGCCGCATGTACACCTGTCATGTCAGATGTTGGCTGGGCTCGGACAACTATTGTTACGGAGAATTCATCGCCATGTGCGCTGATTCAGATAGTTTGAGCTATTGGAGTGGAGAAAGTAGGTTGATAACGTTAAAAGTTGCCGCGTTAAAGTGGCGTTAACAATTCCCTAGGGAGCATGCTGGCCCTATCTGAAATTGGTGTTGTGTTGTATTCTGCAGCCATGGGGAAAGAGAATTGCTCCCACCCTCAGAAGTATGGCAAAGTCGAAATTAGTTCTCGTGGATTTCACGCTTGGGGGTATTAACCAGCTTTAGCAAGCAATCCATGGGAATTATTCTTCCATTAAAAAGGTTGACAACAGATCGTCTCCTACGCATAATGTCGATCATTGGAAGTACGGTGATCTGCGTACCTGAGCTTTTGTGCGAATACAGGATACAAGTGTTTCTAACGCAAGTTAGTCGCACGCAGGAAAATGGATGGAGAGATTATGGCTTCCGGAACCTTCTTTGTAAGGGCTTGCCCGACCTGTGGTCGGAATCTCGAGATTCGCGTGGAATTGTTGGGTAGGGAAGTTGAGTGCGTACACTGTGGTGCGGAATTCAACAGTAATGACGACTCTCGTTCCAAGAACGATGACATGAAGATTGAGCAGATTCTGGCCCGAGCTCAACAATACGTGGACTCAGTCTATCCTTTGAATGTGGGCAGAAGCGAATAGCGACAAATCTTCCCAGTAGTTGGGATAAGTCTTGCTTGTGCAGCTGGGGTCCAGTATTTCGATTCCTTCTGCGGCTAAGCCTACCAGAGCCATACTCATCGCCATGCGATGATCTCGATAGGTTTCAATGGTCGCAGGTTGGATCCGTGGTCCGGGCGTGATGGTCAGCCCGTCGTGAAACTCGTCAACTTGAGCACCCAGCTTTCGCAATTCCGTGGCAAGATCCGAGATTCGGTCTGTCTCTTTCACGCGATTATGTGCGACGCCGCAGACCCTTGTTGGGCCTTGGGCGAACAGTGCTACCGCGGCGAGGGTCTGCACGGTATCGCTGATGTCCGCCATATCGACGTCGACGCCAACCAGCTTATCACCTCGTTGCACCGTTATTGAGTTTTCGTCGTACGACACATGGCAACCCATCTTTGCCAGCACCTCGCAAAATCGAACATCCCCTTGCAAGCTTTTTTGCGTCAGGCCTTGGACGCGCGCCACGCCCCCCGCGATTGCTGCAGCGGCCCAAAAGTAACTGGCTGCAGACGCATCTGGTTCGATCGTATAGTCCGTCGCCAGGTATTTTTGCGACGATGTCACCAATACCTGCCCGTTTTCTGGGCCAGTGACTCGTGCTCCAAACGCAATCATCAGCTCACGTGTCATGTCGATGTATGGCTTTGAGACAAGATGACCGCGCAGTGTCAGACGCACGTCGCTGCGTGCCATGGGGGCGGCCAACATTACTCCCGACAGGAACTGGCTAGAAACGTCGCCTGCGATTTCGGCATGGCCGCCTGCAAGCCCCCGAGCTTTGAGAAGCACCGGTGGACAATCGGGGTGCTCCTTGTTTTCACTGGTGACGTCCGCCCCCAGCGCACGGAGAGTCTCTAGCAAGTCGCCAATGGGGCGTTCGCGCATCCGCGGGACACCATCCAGTCGAAAGTCACCATGGCAAGTGGACAAAGCTGCGGTCAAGAATCGAATCGTCGTACCGCTGTTGGCAACGTGCAAGTCGGCTGAGTGGCAGGGAAGTTCGATCCCGACGCCGTCAATCTCAAGTGTGGCTGTTGCCAAATCGTGCCTAATTGACAGTCCGAGTTTGTTCCAGGCATGGATCATCACTTGAGTATCTTCGCTATCCAACACGCCACGCAACGTGCTCTGGCCATTGGCCAGAGCAGCGCAAATCAAGGCACGATTGGTAATACTCTTGCTACCCGGAGGTTGGATCGACCCATCAATGGGCCCACATGGAAAAATGCGAACGGCGCGTGACAACTTACCAGTCCAAGGGAGAGAATCGAAACACGAAGGTTATTCTTTGCCCGGTACAGAATGAGGCTTGCGCAATAATGGCCCGCTTGACCTGAGCATCACAACTGGACGCGACCTGTATAAGCTCTAATTGGAATCTAGCCAAGGTGTTTGCGCACAAGATCCAAACCTGTTTTGGCAATGCGGGCTGGCAGCACATCGGGGTGGCCACCCATGTCTCGCTGTTTGGTGGTGACTTGCTCTCCGTGGGCGATGGCCCATGTGACTGAAAAAGTCCTGATTGATTCCATCTCCGCGGTGCTTGGGTACGGTCCAACGACTAGAGCTAGGTCGGTATCAAAATATTCTCGCGCGGAAGTGGCAATCTGCGACCAAGGTTCCGCTGCTGAACTAGCGTCAGCTTGCTCAATGGATC
>JAGQPR010000274.1 GCA_020426625.1 Planctomycetales bacterium | reverse complement strand
CCCTAAAATTAGGCTGTAACAGACCACTAGGTTCTTTCCTGAAAACTTTCTCAACATTACCCGTACGCTGTAACGGGTACTCTCCGGGGCCGTATAAGTTTCTGTCTTGCCCCGTTTCTTTCAGTGAGAAAAGCGGGCTTCTAGGGCGGGTTTAGCCGCAGGAAACGGTAACTCATTTTCATCGAACTTGGAGAATCCTATGCGCTGTTGGTTATCAACGACAATCATGGTTATTTGCATGTCGCTCGGCGGTGGGCAATGGGTAACAGCCCAATCGACGCCGCCTGATGCCAAATTCGTCTTGCAAGTGGATCTGAATGCCTTTCGTCAAACCGAACTTGGGAAAAGACTTCTAGAAGTAACCACCAAAATGGCCCAGGAGGAGATTGGCGATAATTCTCAAGATGTGATGGCCAAAGTCACAGAGGCAATCGGTTTTGATCCGTTGGAAGAAGTTCATTCCTTGACGGTTATCGGCTCAAGCTACGAGCGCCCAGAAAAATCTTTGAGAGCTATTCTGCAATTGGGTAAGACTACCGGCAATCTTGAAGGTCTCTTGCTCGCTTTGCCGGGATACGATTTCCAGGAAATGGACGGCATAACGGTTCATGCAGTAAACGAAGGCGATCAACGCGCTTTTATCACGTTCGACACGGCAGAGAACGGGGATAAGCGAGTTCTGGCTGCCACTTCGGCGCAGGCAATCCAGGAAATGTTGAAACATGCGGCTAACGGTGAAACGGCAGTTGCCAGCCCAGCTGCGGACAGTTTTGTCAACATGCGCGTGCTTAAGTTTCCGGATGAAGTGTACCACCTGGAGCAATCTGCCAACGTCGCCAAGCTACTAAAAGCTGTGTCTGCTACCATCGGCGAGCAAGACGGAAATTACGTCATCAAGATTTCACTGGTCGCGAGCGATGAAAAGCGGGCTGAACAGATTCAACAATTGGTAGTTGGAGCCAAGGCACTTATCAGCCTACTGCAAGATGAGATTGGCGATGACGAAGAGGCAAAATTGGCAATCTCGATACTGCAGGGAGCGAGTGTCAAAACAGAGGGTAAGGAAGTCACTATTATCGCCTCCATTCCGGAAAAAATGATCATCAACTTCCTCCGTGAAGAAGCTGACCTGCCACTGTGACGCCCATTTGCCGGGAAAGCGGCGAGGCTTCAGACGAAGAATCGCCTGTATCAATTGATAATTTGCACTCCTGTACTGTCAACGAGTTGGCTGTGCAGGCCAGTGCAGGTTGTTCCGCTGCCTTTGCAGAGTTGAATGATCGACTCTATCCGCGACTGGTCAGCTTCCTGGTCAAAAGGCTGAACCGTTCGAACGCTGCTGCCGAAGACGTTGCTCAAGAGACTCTAACAAAAGCGTGGCAGTCAATTTCCAAATACGACTCTCGCCACCAATTTGTAACTTGGCTTTACACCATCGCCATGAGGTCGGCCATTGACTATCTACGCTCTACTCAGCGAGCCGCACATCGTCCGTTGCTCAGTGACATGGCCTGCCCCAACCGCCCGATCCATGTTGTTGTCGACGCAAAGGACAGTGCAGATAATATATGGGCCCAGGCCTCACGACATCTGACAGATGACCAATACACGGCGCTTTGGTTAAGATATGCTGAGGAGTTTTCAATAAAGGACGTCGCCAAAGTCATGGGGAAGACGCAAGTCGGCGTTCGTGTCTTGCTCCACAGGGGGCGCAACTTGCTCCAATCTCACTTGCTGGCCTCGGAAGACAACGCTGACGGCAAGATTGGTGAATTGGTCAACAATGGAGCAATTCTTCCTGAATCAACCGTGCGAAAGTGTGAGAACGAGCGATGAGGAAACTGCTAGCCAAGTGGATAATATGCCGTTGTGTCGATTCTAATCTTCCCTTGCCCGGCTGGATCGTCCGTCGTTCGCGACGCGATCCTTCCCTTGCCAGATTTCATCAGCAAACGGCATCCCTTGTTGGTCGCCTGCGGGCCGAAGCGAGTACCTGGGCAGGCAAGCATAACCACAACCAAACGGCTGACGGCAGCCAAACGGTTAACCACGAAAAAGTAGTTGCCAAAGTAACGATTCTAGCTCAGGCCGGCTTACGAAGTGAAGGCAAACAACCGGACCTGGGCCAGCGAACGTGTTACGTTTGGGTATCTGCCGCAGTAATCGTACTTGCCGTTGGACTGTGGAGTGTTCGAGCCACTCATTTTCATAATGAGAAATCAAGCCAGGCTGTGACGATCGCTCCGCCCAGTGATTTGCGGTCCGTACTAGCTACGGCATCCGCCTCACGACAAGTGTTTGACAAATTGGCCTATAGCACTCACCATTTTGTCGATCGGCTGTACGTTGCTGCTAGTGTTCTCGAGCTTGATCAACATATGGAACAAGCGCAATCTTGGCGTTACGAAACCAATAATATGGGTCAAAGCGTCAACCAGTCGCTCAGCCGAGTCGCTAGAGTACTGGTGCAATTGGCCGAACGTGAAAATCCAGTCAATTGAAACCATCAATCAGCCGTCAATGTTCGCCGAACCGGTTATCCGATCGCGGTAGAGCGCGATCTTGCCAAGCATCGAATCGATTTGCGCTTGAGTCGCACCGTGCTGCTGCATCGCATCTGCCAGGTGCCCCACGAATTTGCTGAAGTGCGCCCCTGTTATCCCTCTCCCGGCATGGATGGATTGCAATTCCGCGCCGCTGTAGCTAACTGGTCCGCCGAGTGCTGATGCGATGAATTCGAATTGCATCGTGCGTAGATGCTGCATGTCTGCACTGGCGAAAAAATGAGCCAAGTCTTCGTCAGCGGCCACGGACGAATACATGGTGGCGACAATCGCCGCAATTGCATCTGCTCCGCCCAACTGCTCAAACAGGTTCTCACTCATGGATTCTGCTCGTCTTCGGTGGAAGAATGTTGACGACACGCCAGCTGACGCTATCGTTCGTAACGGATGCGGAGCGGTCTTCTGCCGGTTCAATGCCAGTGTGCGTGCACGTTGCTAAAAGTACGCTGACGCCACAGTCTATCCCAAGACTAATCGCCTGTCAGCAAGCCACCGACCGCGGCGAAACAAGCGAGCGCCTGGCTAGTTTCCTTTACATCGTGAATTCGAAGTACCTGGATACGCCGTTGGGCAAGCGCCAGGCTGATAGCCACGCTGCCAGCAGTGCGATCCAGCTGGCTGTCGCCCAGCAATCTACCAATAAAACCCTTGCGAGAATGTCCAATCAGGATTGGCCGCCCAAGGTGCAAAAAGTGCGAGCACTCTCGAACCAATTGGATATTCTGCTCATGGGTCTTGCCAAAGCCAATGCCGGGATCCAAACAAATTCGCTCTGGTAATATACCAGCATCGCGTAAGGCCGCATCGCGCTGGCTCAAATAGCTATAGATATCGCTGGTCACATCGCCATAGCTGGGAGATTCTTGCATCGTTTGAGGTGTACCCTGCATATGCATAACACACACACCTGCACCCGAGTTGGCCACCAACTCCAGCATGGATTCGTCACCGGTCAATCCAGTTACATCATTGACGATTTCAGCACCTAGCTGCAGTGCGGCGGCGGCAACCCGCCCCTTCGACGTATCAATGGAAAGCGGTAAAGCGACGCGAGCCATCAGCGATTCGATCACAGGCACCACTCGCCGCAATTCTTCGTCAGCCGATACCGGTTCACTGTAGGGCCGCGTGCTTTCACCTCCAATATCCAAGATATCTGCGCCAGCATCTTCCAATCGCAGGGCATGCTCAACGGCCTGAGAAGGAGTAAAGAACTTCCCTCCATCTGAAAAACTGTCTGGAGTAACGTTCACAATACCCATCAATGCTGGCCCTTTCGAGAATTCAATCTCTCGGGTGCGTAGCAACCAGCGATGGCAAGTTGGGGCAGAAGGACTTTGCGGAGTCTGGTTTGACATTCGTTTGCTCACTAGTTCGCCGTTCGGTCGTTGCAAAGTGTTACAGTGGTCCCCAATCGAATTCGGGCGATATTTCTCGTTGGAGACCGCCTGGCTGCCTTGTTGGACATGCGACTTCGCAAGAATAACGACATTCACGCGCCTCGCCACGACGGTAAACTCATTCGCGGGGCAACCGGAACGCAGGAGAGGCCGGTGCTGTAGCAAAGGGTGTCTCAGCAATGAAAAGCATCCCAGCATTCTTACTTTCGGGCCGCCGCTGTTCGGGCATATGCTCCACGGCAGTAGTGATCACCAGCTTGACGGTGCCTTCCGCCGTCTCGATGATCATCGGACAAGTCGCTTGAGGGCTGTAGGGTGTTTGCCAAACGTGTTCAAGTTGGCCATTGATCATGCTGTACTGTCGCGTCTCGCCAAACGCGGCCGGGTTGGGATTATAAAAGCTAATGATCATGCTCTGTTCATCCGGAGTCAGGGTCATGCCATCAGGTACTGCTGGCAGTTCGGCCAAGTCTACAATCGTTTCACAGCCACCCAACGTGCCCTGTTCAAGGTCCAACCGATATCGAACCACCCTCCTTGTCGGGGAATCGATATCAATCAAATGCAAGCCACCGTCCCCGGCGTCGACGACATCCTTGCCGTTACTACACGTCTGTTGGCCCTGCAATTTGATAAGCCGTTGGTCACGTCCACGATATAGGTAGAGGCCTGCCTTGGGCGTCTTAAACTCCAGGTCTTTGGTTCCAAAAACAACGTTGTCACCGTAAAGAGTTCCATCATTGATGATCGTGCCTGCAACATCGCTGTCGACGCCGCCTGCCAGTACTGTCCAGCTGTTATCTTTCGTATCGAACAAGCCCAGTTCGCGTTCGCAACCAACGATAAAGACGCCTTCTCGCGATGTTGGTTTGGCAAATCCAGGACGTCCCGGCAGTGGGTAATTCAAGTTGTTTCCCGTCGCCAAATCGAAAATATTGAGCGACCCCGCTTGCGATAGAGGGCCATGTTGTATCGCCACCCAACTGAATCTTCCGATTCCTAGCGCAGTCGGACCCTCGGGCAAAAATCGCAATCCATCAGATTTGGGGGCATAGAGAACCTCAGCGATAGTCGTGCTGGTCATCGTTGTTCCTTATCAGGAGTTGAACAGGATTGGTGCTGGTGGCCTCATGACGATGGGTACCGTCAGAACACGCATTCGACCAGCTCACGTGCGTGGCTGGGTCAGAGACCAGTCTAGCCCGTAGGTCTAATACGTCCAATCCACCATGCGGAGTGCTACTTGACCAATGACAGCAGATATTCAAACAAATCTGCCGCATCAGACTGCATAAGCGTTTCATGAAAATTGGCGGGCATGGGGGAAGTACGTACCGTCTTGCGATCTTCAACTTCATCTTGTGAAACTCGCAACTCTCTCCCCGTGTTGTCTACCAGAAGGATCTGTGGTCCTTCGTCGGATTTGACAAATCCACTCATCACCGATCCGTCGCTCAACAGTAGAACAGTTGAACGAAAGGCTGCGTCGACATTGCGGTTGGGAAGCCACACGTCTTCGAGCAAGCGTTCAAGCCCTCTGCTGCCGATGCCGTCGAGATTAGGACCAACTGCCGTGCCTTGGCCAGCAAGCTGATGGCAAGCGGAACAATTCTTGACAAAGATCAACTTGCCCCGGGCTTCGTCGCCCGCCTTCGAGCTGACCAAGGTTTTCAGTTGGTCAATCGATGCTAATATCGCTGCGTCTTCATTAGGCAGATCGCTGATCAACTGGGTAACACTTTGGATTTGTTCAGGACTTGCCAGACGATCTACTTTGTCACGCGTCGACGCGTCGACCAACAAGCGTGGCGACGCGACTCCTTGTTCGATCAATTCAATCAGCAGTTGAACACCTGGGCGGTCGCTTGCAAGCGCAAGAGCAATACGCTTTTGCTCGCCCGAGGTCGCTACTAGCATGACCTTTTTAATTAGCTGGTGGTCAGATTCAGCGGCTTCAGCTGCCAGACTATCGACTAGCTCACTTCGCGTGAGCAGGTCGACTCCCACGACAGCAAGCGATTCAGCCAATGCCTCCCGCACGGCCATTGGTTCTAGCTTTGCAAGTGCTCGGCCAAGCCCACGGGAAAGTTCACGCGGGGTCTTTGGATTGAGCAGCATCTTGCGCACATCGTCTCGCAACGATTTCAGCTGAAAATCTGCAACTAGCTGAGCTCCTCGTAGCTTGTCTTGCAAATCCAAGCCGGGGTTTAATCCCTCAACTGAGAATCTACCGGCGGCTAACCATGCGTAGGCTTGGCCCGAGTCACCATCGACCAATTCCACGAAAGCCCGCCGCCCTGCAAACTCATCGGTTACCCAACTGATTAACTGCGCCGTATCGTTGCGCGGCGGGCTCCATTGTTTTAGGACAACCTCAGTCACCGCGTCGCGAATCCTTACCAAATTCAGCCCCTGCAATGGCTGAGCTGGTACTCCGTCATGACCGGCCAGATAGAAACTAAAAGAACTCGGCAACTCAAAAGTATCACTTCGATATACGCCTGTGCGGGTTTCGCCGTTAGGGAAACTGCTGAACAAAGGTGTAGACGTGAGACCATCCGCTGAATTGCGAACGGTCGTCACTTGCCAAACTGCGACGCTTTGACCGGAGGTACCATCCAGCGCACGCCATTCCAACGTGGCTGGCGTGGTTTCCGCCACCGCGTCACCCTTCAATCCCAAACACTCTCTGGCAATCTGTTCAGCCCAAGTTTGCACTTCGGGTATCATTCCATGTTTTCTCTGTGCCAATCCTAGAAGAACTGACCGAATCAAATCGTCCTGTAGCTTCAGTTTTGGCGACACCTGATCTTGCAACAAATCAACGATCTCTGGAATTTGATTTGGGGATGCGTATTGTGCCAAGTACTGTGCATATTCTTCCAATTTTCGAGGGCTGAGCGAACCCAAGTTTCGGAAATGAGTCACGACAAAGTCAGCTGCGAATTCTTTCCGAATACCCAGACAGATGTCGGCCAGCGACACAATCGAGTTTTCACCGATCCGTTTCGTTACTGTCTCGAAGAATTGGGCATTCTGTGCAAGCTGATCGCGGAGGGAGATTCGCAGTGCATGTCGCAGGTGCAAATCTTCAGAAGGCACTCGCTGAAGTACTTCCAATAACTGCAACGCCAATCGTTCAGATGGCTGCTTGCCCGCTGCAATGGCTGCGAATCGCTGTACCATCGGACTGGTGTCATTCAGTCCATTGAGAACAATCTCCTGTGTCGCTGTGTCCAATTGGTTCATAGAACCAACTAGCTGTTGTACGTGCGCGCGAACGAGTTCATTCGCATCACTGGCAGATGCGATCAACTGCGCTTCCGTCAATGCGTCCAGTCGGTATAAAGCCCAAAGAAGTTGAACTCGCGCCTCTCCACTAACTTCACTATTCAGTTTACCATTGAGTGCTTCGATCGCAGCTTGCCCCACGTTGTCCACGATCTGATCCGTGGCTAGCTGGCGAACGATCAAATTGTTAGACGACAGTTTGGCCAGCGCCGACTTGAGTGAATCAGTATCCTTGGTTGCAGTCAAGCTGGCATTTCTATTTGCTTCTTGGTGGCCACGAAAAACTACTCGCCAAATGCGTCCACGATGGCGATCGCGCCCGGGGTGATCCAAAGCAACCTCGTAGTGGCCAATGATGCGATTGTAAAAGTCGGCGATGTACAAAGCTCCGTCTGGACCGACTTGCAGATCGACAGGCCGAAACCACGGATCGCGTGAGACGACAAAGTCCGCTTCCTGGTGAGCTCGCACAGTGGAGCCCACGTGCTCGATCGAGTTGCGATTGACGCGACTGGTCATCACATTGCCTCCGAACGAATTGCCAAGATATTCGCTTGGAAACTGAGACGCTTGATACAAAGCGATGCCGCCGATGGCGGTACTGCCATGCAAGTGTTCCATGACGTTGGGTACAAAGCCCAAACCATCGTGCGGTCGACCAAAACCTTCGTATTCGCCTCCTTGAATCAAAAGAGTAATGGGCTTGGTGTGACAATCAGCCGTAAACAGGTCGCCGAATGTATCCATCGCCATCCCAAATGGATTGACTTGTCCCTTTGTAAAATGTTCAATCCTTGAACCATCCAACTTGATACGAAATGTGTTCCCAGAACTCATCGTCACAGAGTGCCCGTCTCGCCCAGAAACAGTCGAACGGTTGTTGAAGCCGTGGCAAGCGTATAGCCAACCATCAAATCCCCTCCTAAACCCATTGCACATTCCATGGGTGTCACGCGAGTAATCAAACGGTCCGTATAATATCTCGCGTCTGTCGCAATGACCGTCGCCGTCGGTATCCCGCAGAAACCAAATATTGGGAATGCTGTAACACACGACTCCATCGGCGTAGGGGTATAGACCAATCGGGATGTTCAAGCCATCAGCGAATGTCGTGATTCTTTCGAATATGCCATCTCCATCTGCATCTTCGATGACTTTGATCGTATCCTTTCCCTCTCCTTCGGCGGCCGGGTAGGGATACTCCGCACTGCTGCTGACCCACAGTCTGCCTTTGGAATCGAACGCCAGATTCATTGGCTTGGCAATATCTGGCTCGGACGCGACCAGCTCAATTTCAAATCCTTCCGGAAGAACGAAAGATTGCCTTTCCAAGTCGGCAGATAGTGGCTCTGTAGTACGGACTGCGCTTCGAATTTCTTCCTCGTCAATTTGCGGCAGTGCGGTCTTTGTGCCGCTCGACGTGCCTTCGCTTAAACCGCTGCCCAGCTCATCGACGAGCTGTAGCAAGTGGGATTTGGGTGCAGAATAAGACTTACTTGATTGGCACCAAGCCAAGGACGGGCTTGTCAAAAAAAACAGGCCAATGCAGACCGGAATGATGGGATTCATGTGGCACGACGTAGGTTGAATTAAGGGATCTGCAATTTACTGTGCAGGGAGATTGGGGATTTCTTGTTACCCCAGCGTTGATTGAATCTGATGCCGTTACGAGAAAGACACCATTAAGATTACATGTATTCGGTGACCTAGGGTATTCAAGGGGTTGGCGCGGATTGGGGAAAAAGTAATGATGCTTCACGCTACATAATTTCGATGCTCCAAGTCCAAAACAGGGGTTAATACTGTGAAGTTCTGCTTCGGCTTTTTGCTGACCTGTCTATTGATGGTATCGCCGCTGCGCGCCGCGATTGTAATCAATGAGTTTCAACCCAATCCTGCCGGCGGCGATCCGGCTACGCAAACAATCGAATTGCGGGCCACCGCAGGAGAGAATTCCTTCGTTGGTTTCTATGGATCGATTGAGGGTGACGGTGCATTTGCCATTGATCGTTCGGGATCGATCAATGTCAATTTCGTCGGCGGCTTGGCGACGGTAGATATTCCCGACCTGGAAAACCCGACGTTCACATTCTACATTTCCACGGCCGACCATTCCACGGCAACTTCAATTGCCGAAATCACGACGGCCATCGATGCGCTAGGCGTTCCCGATTTGAATTCGGATTCACTCTATGGCGTGACGTTGGGAGGCACGGACCTGGTCAACCACTCATTGCCTGGATTCGCTAACGAACCATTGATCGCGTTTCGAGACGCTGCCACACTGGCTTGGATTCAGGTCTACGAAGACAATCCGATCACCAGCGCTTTTGCTTTCGACGTGAATGGCGTTCAGATTCCGAATATGAATTTTGATTTGGACCCTACGGTCACAACGTTCGGTTCAACAAATCCGACTTTTACCGCAGTACCCGAGCCATCCTCAGTGACGCTACTTGCACTAGCTGGTACGGTATTTCTGCGGCGCCGACGCGCTCAGTGATAGACAGGATTCAGTGATAGACAGGATATTGCGGAACGCTCCTGAACATCTCGTGCGGCTCATTTTTGGGCAAGCGTGCAAATTGCAATGTGCGGCTACCGTTTGCGGTGCGCTGGGCCACCAGTGAAAGTTTGCAATCTGCTTCATAGACTCACATTCACGGTTTGTTGCCACTGGCTGGCGGCAAACCGCGAATAGCCCAAGATCTGTTCGTATCGCAAGTGGTCAACATCGCGGCCAGAGATTTCGATCTCGTAGAATCCGCGATAGCCACATCGCTGAAACACGGTAACGATCTTGGATAGGGGAACGCATCCCTGCCCCAGCATGCAGCGGTTCTGGACACCTGATGGTGCTTGACGCGCATCTCCCAATTGCACGAGCCGCACATGGGGGACGATGGACTCCAGCCGGTGCAGTATCGTAGCCTCTTGAGCGAGGTGATAACAATCGAAAACCATTCCGAGATGGGGATTTCCAACTTCCCCAATGATGTCGAGACATTGGGGGATGGTGTTGATGAAAGAAATATTGCGTGAGCAGCCGACGTGCATCGGTTCCAGCGCCAGCTGAATACCGACGGCTTGGGCGGCTTCCGCTAAGATCCTAAGCGCGGTTAGCAGTATTCTTTTGGAGTGGCGATCTGTGTGCCCTCCACGACCGCCCGTTATGACGGTGACTGTTTGAGCTCCAATGTCGGCAGCCAGTTGAATAGCGTCCAGAGCATGATACATGCTGTGTCGGTAGCTCCGGCCATCGCAACCAGTGAAGCCGCCAATTGACTGGATCGACGAGATCGCGAGTCCGTACTCGCGCAGTAGCTCGACACCCTTTTCTTCTCCAAACGCCGCGAGTTTGGGAAGCCAAATACCGATTGCAGAATAACCAGCGGAGTGATAATGCAATACATCTTCTTCGAACGACCACTTCATAGTGGACAGTTCGCTGACGGATAGTCGCAACATGCTGCTGTTTATTTATTATGTGGAATACGTCTAACTGCACTTTAGGCAAAAAGCTAAGGCTTTGTCTGAGCGGAATGTATTGTTGCGGACGCTGGGCGGGGGAGCGGCTAGCGACAGTTTTTAAGGATGTGATTGGTGGCTGAAGCAGGTCAGTGTCGGTCACGCGCTGAGGCTAATTAGGTCCGAGATTGAGCGGCGTATTTTCTGAAACTGTGGCCCCTTGGGTAGGCAAGCGAAAAATTGCATTTTCAACATTTGCTTGGCAATCGACCGCCGTTTGTCCGCATGTGAAGGGCGACGATGCGGATTGTCCCACGGGCGTTCGCTGCGGTCAG
>JAGQPR010000273.1 GCA_020426625.1 Planctomycetales bacterium | reverse complement strand
CAATTTTGGAAAGGGAACATCGCGCAGCCATTTTGGAGGATCATTCACCACTGCGTCGCGAGCAGCAATCGTAACGGATGGGCGTGGATTTCCGGATTTGTCTGGCACAACTACGAATGAGGGAAAGAGAGAACTTGACAGATAAAGTTTGTCGCCGGCAGCGCGCGGCGTAAGCTTTAACTCAGTTGCCGTGCGCCGCAGCACGAGCGACTGTTCCCACAAAGATCGATTGAGAGCCCTGATGGCAGCGTCGTCGTTGATCCTTAGTTTACTAATCGTTGTAGTACCCTGTGGCTCGGCTTCGATCGTCAGTTCCAGCGAAAGTTCGTTTGCTACGTACTGCAAGACGTCTCGCCAAGGGCAATCGAGAAACTGTAGTGACAGGGATACCTGGCGTTGCGTGGTCATGGCTTTGGAACTGTTGGCAATTGGCCGCTCCGATTTTGTATCGGAGTGAGCCCCGGTTAGGATCCAGCCGCTTGCGCGCACGCCCCCTCGCTGATTAAGCTGCTCTGGCCACGAATCGTGGCTATCCGCCAGGACCAAAACACGAAACCTCCCTTCACCGTCTGCGGTCGCGTCGATGGTCAATACCTCACCTCGAAACGAGCTAGTGGGTTCCGCTGCTGGCCAGCCTTCGAACCGCAACTGAACTTGGTCACCTTGCGCTACAAACGGTGCATCTTCACCAGCGATCCGTAGTTCCACCGTTCGTACCGTTTTGTCGAGATCGATTCCGAGCAGCTCATCTCCGTTTTGCAGCAATTGCTTGAGCTCCTGTGGAGCGACTGCCACCACCTTGCCCGTACCCAGAACGTATTCCTCTTCGTGGGTTGCGTCTATTTCACCTACGATGTCGTCCCCATCTGACTCCTTTACAGCCCGATACACGTCAAGAAATTGTTCAAGCGAGTCTGGATGCGGAACGGGCAAAGGCTTGGTTGCAAAACCTGGAGCATTGATCCGCACCCACACTTTGCCCGGCTCGTCTACAGGTGGCCATGTTCCAGCTTCTCTAACTGCGCCGCCGGTGATCCACAGACCGCCAGCGACCCAATCGTTCCAGTTCAAAATCAACGTTGCCGACGCTCCATGCGGGATCTCAATCGGGCCTGGCATCTGCGAGTCAACGCGCCGCCAGTGGGGCGAAAGAATTTCAAACTGTTGAAATTTCTCTGGCCGATTCAATATCGTCGTTAGAGTGAAGTCCCGTTCGGTGACGCTGAATGTCTGTCCAGACGTGTTGTCGAATTTCAGGCGAATCCAATAGTTCGGTTCGGTCGGCGAAGGCAGATGGATCTTTTGGACATCCACGCTGATGGCTACGTCCTTGAAACGATCTGGTTGTTCCGGCTTCACACGGCCAATGGTAATGGCTTCGCTACTCGGCGAAACCAGCGAGATAACATCGTGTTGCGGCTGAGTGACGAGCAAGCTCTTACCGGATGGAAGACCGGCCAGTGAAATCGTTTTGTCGCGATCGGGGAACTGAGACCAGTGATGTTCCCTGCTCAAGTAGAATTCAGCGCGGACGATCGCGTCAACCGCGACTGGTTGTGAATCTTCACCGATCACCAGCAGCTTTGCATTGTTTGGTACAGACTGTGTAAGCTGATTGTGCGAGTGGTCATGATCCTCATCGTGTGAGTGGTCTAGATCGAATGCTTCCATGTAGCCCATTTCATCTGTTTCATCGATCTTGATAGTGACGACTGCTGTATCGCCTCGGGCTAGCGTAACGACACCATGCTCGACGGACATCTTTGGAATATCGCTATCCAGCTCGATCACGTAATTACCAGCCGCTATGCGGCGTGTTGTCCCCTGACGCGACACGGTCAAACGCTGCACGACTTCCTCGCCTTGCTTGATCCGAATGGGAATATCGTCCGCCGCACAGTCAATCGTCAACGTTCCCTTGTTAAACTCCAGCAAAATCAGGATTCCGGCTAAGAGCAGCGTGAACGCGAAAGTGACCGTGGCGATGCACTTTCCGAGGCGCCAGCCAGTGTTGCCGGAAAACGTCACTCTGCCATGCTCAGGATGTTCGGCAGACGTTTTGACTAACTTCGGTAGCGGTGACGAAGTCGGTTGCTGGACATGAGCCAAGCAATCTTCAAGAAGTTCGGCAACCTGCGTAGCAGATTCAAATCGGTCGTCTGCCGACTTTGACATCAGCTTGCTGATAACAACGCACAGCCATTCAGGGATATCGGGATTGACCTCACGAATGGGGCGAGGTTCTTTGTCGGTGATCAGTCGCAGAACGCTGTAGCTAGATTCGGCACGGAACGGTGCATGGCCGGTACACATAGCGTAGAGGACGCTACCGAGACTGAACAAGTCGCTGCGGTGATCGACGGCTTCAGCACGAGCTTGCTCGGGTGACATGTATTGTGGTGTGCCGGCCAGTGTGCCAGAACGGGTCAGGCTTGCATCATCGACAGCGCGCGCCAAACCGAAGTCCATTAATTGCACACGTTCAACTCCTTCGTCTAGAAAAATGTTCGCCGGTTTTACATCGCGATGCACCAAGCCTTGTGCGTGAGCGGCGGCCAGTCCCCTTGCCGCTTGCATACCGACTCGCAAGATCTCTTTCAATTCCAATGGTCCTTCTTCACCAAGTCGCTTTTGCAGCGACATACCTCGTGAGTACGGCATCACGAAGTAGGGTACCGACTGCCACTCGCTGACCCCGTGAATCGCCATCACATGATCGTCCACGACTGCTGCGGCAGCCTGAGCCTCCCGGGAGAATCGTTTCCTGGCTGCTCCAGATGAGGCCAAGTAAGGGAGCAGCAACTTGATCGCTACGAAACGATTGAGCGAACGATCAAAAGCCTTAAACACCGCGCCCATTCCGCCTTGCCCCAGCAGTGCGACAATCTCGTAACCACCGATCCGCCCCAGCATGGCAGGGTCGTCGGTCGGCCCAAGCAGTTCCAAAAGTAGCGTGCGCTGATCGACAGATGATTCCAGCGCGTTTTCGTTATCACACGCCTCGGATTCCGTGGATCCTAACGCCTCCTCGAGATCGTTCCACCAGTCTTGATCGCCAACTGTTGCTTCCAAAGACGCACGACAAGCCTCGCAGTTTGACAGGTGTGTTTCGACTTCGACGAACCGCTGCTCAGGCAATTCATCGGCAATGAATGATCGCAATTCGACGTCTGGGATGCATGTCGTGGACCTTTGCATTAGAGTACTCTCCAAAGATCTGTTAACCCTTCGAGCTTTTGTTTGAGGCGAGTCGCTACTCGACATCGTGCGGCATACACGGCGCCAATCGAACGCTTGTATGTGGTGGCCACCTCAGCAGCCGGGCGTCCTTCCATGGCCGTAGCATGAAAGATCAACCATGTTGTTTCAGTAAACTCGGAATGAATTTCGCCCGCTGCCCAACGAATGGCTTCCAGGCGACTCTCGCGCTGCAGTTGCCGGTCGAGCTCCAGATCTTTGTCAATCGCCTCAAGACTGTTGGCTGGAATTTCACCAAGCGTCCGAGCAACACTCGACCTGCCCGCCGCCGCGTCAGGGCGGACGCGCGTGAGCGCATTGAGGATTGCGTTGCGGCTGATTCTAGCTAACCAGTTCCGAAAGCGTGGCCCACCATCGGTGGGCTGCCAGCTTTCAATTGCCTTGGCCACAGATGCGAACACATTCTGAGCTAAGTCCTCAGCATCGGCGTGTTGCAGCCCACGTGCTCGGGCCATCCGGCAAACGACCGGTCGGTAAACGGCGATCAGCTCGCACCATGCCAGCTGATCCTGCGGATCTTTGACCCGCAATATCAGGCTTTCTCGCGTTTCCGGCCAATCGCTCATATGTGTCTCTCTATCAGAATTCACACATGATCGCAGATTCCTTACACGAAATCTTGACTGGCGCGCTTTCGATCGCTTCTGGGCTGATTTGACAGAATGCAGGAACCTTCACCGACCCAAACGATTGGAAATCAAACAAGCACGCGAACCGACCGAACCGGCCCGAGCTCCAACCGTTTACGGGGACTCGAGCATGAATACGGAACTTGCACCGGAGCACTACCAAGAGGCGGCCGAGCTCGAGCGGCAATTGTTTGGGGCTTGTGTTATTGCGCCTACGCAATTGGACCAAGTAGCAGAACTTGCTTGCCCGAGCTGCTTTCACGATGACAAATTGGGTGCGGCCTTTGGCCTGCTGGTCGATCTCCACACGGCCGGCAAACCCGTAAGCGATCCAACGTTATTGGCCCCCAAGCCGGCTTGCTCGAGGCGATCGGCGGAGTGGCGTTCATCGCCCGAGCAGCGAACCAGGCACTCGCCCACAACGCGCAATGGTATGCGGCCCAGGTTCGCGAGTATTGGCAACGGCGTGAACTTCACGCGGCATTGGCTCGCGGAGTCTACCGCTTGACGCAAGGCAAAGCGAACGCGGCGGAAGTAGCCGAGCTGGTTGAATCGCAACTACAAGCAGCACAGCACGAAACCGGCGCGGACGTTCAAACGCTCGAGGGTATGCTTTCCGATGCGATAGGAAACGTTCGAGACGCGAAACAGCGCGGGCTTACGCTTGGCTTATCAACCGGGCTCGAGATACTCGACCGCGAAACCGGCGGATTCTTCCCAGGCGAGCTTACGGTACTCGCGGTGCGGCCTTCGATCGGAAAATCTGCCTTGGCGGTTGAACTCGCCGCGCGAATTGCGGAACCACAGGCCGGCAAACCAAGCCGGCGGGTTCTGTTCGCATCGCTCGAAATGTCGGCCGAACAAATAGCGCATCGGTTCTTGAATCGCGCTACCGGAATTCCGGTTCGGCGGATTCAATCGGCAACGCTGGACGCAAACGAACTATCGCAATTGGATCACGCTCGAGAAAAACTGCGGTCACTGGGACTCAAAGCCTATGTGAGCTCGCGGGCTTCGATGACTCGAATACGTGCAAGAGCTCGAGTTCTAGCGGCCCAGGATGGCCTAGATTTGCTGGTTATTGACTATCTCGGACTAATCCAAGGCGACGCGCGGCAATCGCCTTACGAACGCACTACAGCGATTTCACGCGAACTAAAGCAGTTGGCGCTTGAATTAGGCAAACCGGTTCTATGTTTGGCCCAGTTGAACCGAGCGGCGGCCCAGTCCGGCGGACCGCCAACGCTCGAGCACCTTCGCGACTCTGGCGCGATCGAACAGGATGCTGATAATTGTTGGTTGCTGAACCGAGAGCACCGCGAAGCGACAGAAGCCAGCTTGATCGTAGCGAAACAACGCCAAGGCGCGGTGGGATCGATCGAGCTCGAGTTCAAACCGGATCGAATGAGCTTTGACGTGCCAACGATTCGCTACACAGAATGGGACGGCGGCCCGATTTAGCTTGGCTGCCGGCCGACGATCGAATAACCTTAACACTCTCACAGCTAGGACCGTACATCCGAATACCGCTTTCTCGAGCGGCCCGCTGTGAGATTTTCATTCATTCGAGAAACAACTACGAGAGGTTGTATCTGATGGCAAGTTTGCATCAACAACGCGGCAATCGTCCTGGCTACAAGTTGCGGTGGCGCGAGGAATCGGGCAGGCAACGCGTTCTTTGGCTAGGCGATGTTTCCAAACGCAGCGCAAACGAAATCGCGCGACACGTAACCGAACTGGCCGAAGCACACGGACGCAACGTTCAAGCGGCGGTTGATTCGATCGAGTGGGCGAACAATCTTACCGGGCGCATTCGGCTACGCTTGGCGGAATTGGGATACGTGGCACCGGAACGACGTACCAAAAGCCGGCATGATGATTCGAGGCTTTGCAAAACGTTCTTCACGAATTGGATCGAATCACGCACTGATCTAAAATGGCGAACCCGCAACAACTACGAACAGGCCCGCGACGCATTCATTCGCTTTGCGGATGACAAGCGACTACTCACCGACGTAACGCTTGCCGACATCGACGCTTGGCGTTTGTGGATGCTTTCACAGGGCAAGCGTACTGGCGACGCGGAACAAGACGCGGAAGGGTACGCACTGGCGACAGCCAATAAGCACCTCAAACGGATTCGAACACTGTTCGCCCAAGCCGTTCGCGCCAAGCTGATTACCGAAAACCCGGCAAGCGACATCAAAGCAGGGGGCGAGTTGAACCGCACCCGAGATCACTACATCGATGGCCCCACAGCCGAGAAGTTCTTGACGTGGTGCGATACGAACGGCGAGTATGAATGGGCGTTGGTATTTGCCATGGCGCGGTTCGGCGGAATGCGGCCCTGCGAAATGCTGACGCTGACTTGGCGAGATGTTGATTGGGCCGAGGAACGCCTAAGAATCGACTCGCCGAAGACCGGCCTTCGATTCTGCCCGCTGTTTCCGGCCCTGCGGCCTCACCTGGACAAAGCCGACGAACTGGCCCGCCCAGGGGCGATCAAAGTACTCAATCGCGACTCTGAAGCCAATCTTGGGACCGAGCTGGTTCGCAAATTGGCACAGCGGACACAGCGGACACAGCGGACACAGCAGTCTGACGGGTAAATTTTCTTAGAAAAAAGTGGGGATAGAGTGTAAGCTTTTTTTCGGTTGCTCCGTCTTACCTACATGACTCCAGCCGACGCGTTGAAATCGCTCGGTTCGGCCAACCAGTAGGTAAGAAGTATCGAGGAGCTTGTAATGGTCGAGATGACTAGAGCGGAAGTGTTTTCGCCCGATGAAATTGCTTGTGTGCATGTGACGAACTGGGGTACGCAGATGCTTTCTGTTGGGTGATGATCCGATAACGGGAAAGGATTTTGCTCACCGTGCTTCAAAGTCCGCGAAAACACTTGGCTCGATCCAGTCCTGGAACCCCGCTATTAATATCCTGTAGGGCGCTGCTACACGAGCTCGGCGTGGGGTCGGCTGCGACTGAAGAAAGAGATCCCCAACGATGCCGATTTGATAGCCTATCTCAAACCTCAATGGCGCTGGATCAGCGCGCTGCAAAACGACGTTGCGGCACAAGCCGACTGGCGCGTGAAGGATTTTTCAAACGCGAACCATGTGCCGGTCGAAAGGCGCAACGGCAGCAATCAGCGTGATGTGAAGCCGGGTGAACGGTGAAGCTGGCAGCCAAAGTGACCGACCGCGATGGCGATAAGTTGTCATTCAGGTGGTGGCAGTACAGCGAAGCAGATTCAGCGAAGGCAACTGTCAAGATCACAGGTAGTGATTCAGCGAACGATGCCAGTTTCGTTGTGCCCGACGAACCGGGCAAACAGGTTGGTATTATGTTGGAAGTCACCGATGACGGCACACCGCCGCTCGTAGGCTACCAACGAGTCCTCGGCAATATCAAAGAAAACTGAATTCTTCCGTGGCGTAAGCTTCCAGCTTGCGGTCCGGATAAGTCGCATTCTGGAAGCTTACGCCACGGCAGGTGCGACAACAGGAACAACAAATCATGCAAATAGTCAACACACGACTGGCAATCTTTTCTTATGCATGTCTAATCATGGTCGCGGCCCAGGCGCAAGACATTGCATCCCGCCCTCATCGCGCGGTGGAACCTGTTCGTTTAGCCGAAGCAAGGTGGACGGACGGTTTCTGGAAGCAGCGTCTGGACACTTGCCGCGACAAAACAGTCCCGGCAATGTGGGAGATCATGCAAGGCACGAAGTACAAACCGTATCTGGAACATTTTCGTATTGCCGCCGGCTTGTCGGAAGGTAAGTACCGCGGCGCTTCGTTCAATGATGGGGACTTCTACAAGTGGATCGAAGCCGTCTGCGCACTGCAGGCGATAGAGTCAATTCCTGAATGGGACAAGCGGCTCGACGAAATCATCGAGATCATCGGCCAGGCACAACGAGCGGATGGATATCTTCATACTCCCGTGCTGATCGCCAACCGCAACGGCGACATGACGGTCAAACCATTCAGCGATCGCTTCAACTTCGAGATGTACAACATGGGCCATCTAATGACAGCCGCTTGCGTGCATCATGACGTGACTGCAAAGGACAACCTACTGGCCATCGCTCGCAAAGCGGCCGACTTTCTGGATGAAGCCTATCGCAGTCCAACGCCCGAACAGGCTGGACATGCGATTTGCCCGTCGCATTACATGGGACTGTTGGAACTGTATCGAGCGACCGGCGAACCTCGCTATCTGAATCTTGTGCAACGGCTGATTCGGATGCGGGACCAAATCGTCGATGGTGGCGATGACAATCAGGACCGATTGCCCTTCACTCAGCAGAATGAAGCGGTGGGTCATGCGGTTCGTGCCACTTACCTTTATGCCGGAATTGCTGATCTGTATGCAGAAAGCGGCGACAAAGAATTGCTGAAACCGCTGACTGCGATTTGGAAGAATCTGGTCGAAAAAAAGCTCTACATCACTGGTGGCTGCGGTGCTCTGTACGATGGCGCTTCGCCGGATGGATCAAAGGATCAAAGTTCCATCACGCGAGTTCATCAGGCTTTCGGACGCAATTACCAACTTCCCAACGCGACAGCCCACAACGAAACGTGTGCGAATATCGGCAACGTGCTCTGGAACTGGCGGATGTTTCTAGCCACCGGCGATGCCAAACACATCGATGTGCTGGAACTCGCACTTTACAATTCAGTGCTGTCGGGGGTAAGTCTGAACGGGACCGACTTTTTCTACACCAACCCGCTGCGAGTATCGGAAGCCGATCCCGTGGACCTGCGTTGGTCTCGAACACGAGTGCCATTTGTGACCTCGTTCTGCTGTCCGCCCAATGTCGCCCGCACAATCGCGGAAGTTAACGGTTACGCCTATGGCAAGTCGGACAACGCGATCTGGGTCAATCTGTATGGAAGCAGTTCGCTCGACACAAAGCTGGTCAACGGAAGTCACGTTCGACTCGAGCAGCGCACCGACTATCCTTGGGACGGAAGAGTTCGAATTACCATCGCAGAATGTCCCGCCGAGCCGATGGAGCTACGGCTGCGGATTCCCGGCTGGGCAAGGTCAGCGACGCTCGAAGTCGATGGCAAGCCTGTAGATGTCAAACTGCACCCCGGCACATATGCCAATCTCCAACGCATCTGGAAATCCGGAACCGTGGTCGAGCTGAACCTGCCGATGTCTGTGCAACTGATCGAGTCACATCCGTTGGTTGAGGAAACTCGCAACCATCTGGCCATCAAACGCGGGCCAGTTGTCTATTGTCTGGAATCGATCGATCTGCCCGAGGGAACATCGCTGGCAGACGTGCGAATTTCTGCGGATGTAAACTTGCAGCCTCGCTTTGACGCAGACTTGCTGCAAGGTGTCTCTCTTCTCGAAGGAAAGTTCGCATCGATACGCAATGGCGATTGGCAGAACCGGCTTTACCGCGAATTCAAACGTGATGACGCAAATCCGATCCCGGTCACGCTAATCCCGTATTACACCTGGTCGAATCGCGGCATAGCCGAGATGTCGGTCTGGCTGCCGCTTTACTGATTGGAATTGGAATTGGAATGTTGAATCGATTTTCCATCGTAATCAAGGTTGCGCTGTTCCTACTTGTAACGTGCTCGTGGCGTAAGGGGCCAGCTTGCGATGACCTACGACCGCAAGCTGTAAGCTTGCGCCACCGAGTCGTGGTTTCAACCGACATCGGCGGCACAGATCCTGACGACTTTCAATCGATGGTGCATTTGCTTGTTTATGCCGACGTTCTGGACATCGAAGGACTGATTTCGTCGCCGTATGGGCCCGGACGCAAGCAACACATTTTGGACGTGATCGATTGCTACGACAAAGATTACGCAAACTTAAAAACGCATTCGGACAAGTATCCTACGCCCGATGCGTTACGGTCAATTACCAAACAGGGTGAAACGGAGATTGCTCCGTATGCTGGCGTGCGATCATCCACCGAAGGTTCACAGTGGCTCGTTGACTGTGCGCGGCGAAACGATTCGCGACCACTGCACTTGTTGGTCTGGGGAGGTATCGAAGACCTCGCCCAGGCGTTATATGACGCTCCGGACATCCTGCCGAAACTGCGAGTCTATTACATCGGCGGGCCAAACAAGAAGTGGGGGCCGAACGCTTACCAATACATTGTTGATAATCATCCGAATCTCTGGATCATCGAAGCCAATGCAACCTATCGCGGCTGGTTCACGGGTGGCAATCAGTCGGGTCAATGGGGCAACAAGGAGTTTGTCAGTCAGCATCTTGCTGGCCACGGAGCGCTTGGCAACTTCTTCAATTCGAAGATGAACACGATCAAAATGGGTGATACGCCTTCGGTGGGTTGGCTGCTGAAAGGGACGCCAGACGACCCAACCGCGCCGGGTTGGGGCGGCCAATTCGTCCGGGCATGGCAGCGGCCGTATTCGTGCTACGACCGAATCACAACGGCGAATGATCAGATGGAAGTGTTTGGTGTTCTCGAGCTGGTACTGCCGCTGGGGGATAACGCGCCCGCAACGCCCGCAGCGCAGCTGATGGCAGATGACTTTCCGATTGCTGGCTACGCTCCAGGCGATGGGACCATGCGATTTCGCATTTGCCCGAAAGCCGCCAAAACCTATGAATTCGCAATATCCAGTAACGTTCGGGCGCTCGATGGTCAGACCGGCGGGATCAAGGCGGTCGCTCCCGGCCCGGAGATCGCAGACAATCCTTCACCGGAGCTTCCTCACTGGTGGACCGATCAGCCTGCCCCTGAATTTGCCGAGCGCGAGCATCATGGCGCGAAATCTATAAACCGCTGGCGTGAAGAGTTTCTCGGCGACTTTGCGAAGCGCATGTTGCGATGCAAATAGGTGGCGTACGCCTCCAGCTTGCGATCCACAAGAGAAAAAAACGAACGACCGCAAGCTGGAAGCTTACGCCACCCGGAGAGAAGTGCATGAAACATCCTCGTATTTGCGTCGTTGGCTCCGCCAATGTCGATCTCACATTCCGCACGCCTCGGTTTCCTCAGCCAGGCGAAACGCTGACCGGGCACGCGTTGCATCAGGGCATGGGTGGCAAGGGCGCCAATCAGGCTGTGGCGGCGGCCAGGTTGGGAGTTGACGTGACGTTCATCGCCTGTGTTGGAAATGACGCGTTCGGCAAGGCAGCTATCAAGGCTTATCAGGCGGAAGGTATTCAAGCA
>JAGQPR010000272.1 GCA_020426625.1 Planctomycetales bacterium | reverse complement strand
AGAGTCCCACGACGCGAAACAAGTACACCTCGCCCTGCTGAAAAATGGGCTCGAATAGCTCGGGACTTGACTCGATAATCGAAAGCTCTGGCCCAACTCCACCCAAACTGGCTTGATCCCTGAGAAACAAGTAGTCGACTTTCCGCTCGCGCAATTGCTCAAGCCAATATTCCTGGTCGACGTTCTTACGACGCTGCCGCGACAACTGAAGGTAGATCGATTCGTCGGCAATCAGCTGCGTGGGCTGGGGACGGTCTCCTAGGTGCAACTTGATGTAATACAAGCGATTGGCCAGTTGCTTGCCGAATAATGGGTAAATCAGCGCGTCGCCCGAATAGGCAATCGTAGCCGGTTTGGAATCCGTCAGCCGATCGACCAGATTCCATGCCCGCCCCAGTTCACTGTATTCACGAGGATACCACTCGCCCCGCGCCTCGCGCCGCTTCTGCTCAAACACCGGATACCATTGAGCCGCACTGAAGGCGGCCCCCAATAACACAGAAGCTGGTATCATCCAGAACGTTTCACGCCATTGTTCGATCCACTTGGGAAAATTGCCTAGCACCAATCCGAAAATACCGGCTATGCATACCAGCATGAATGGCACTTCGTCTAGGAGAACAAACACTGCTGTTTGCAAACAGCAAAAGACTCCCAGCCCAATCGCAACCCAACTTCGCCGATCCCCCAATTCCTCACCACTCACAATCAAGCACCAGCCCAACCCGCCAAAAAGCAGAAAATAGATCGGGAACAAAAGTCGATGTTCAGCCCAAAAAGGCACCAAGCTGAAATAAGCTATAACCGCAGCCAACGGATAAATCACGAAAATCAGGCAGGGCAACCGATCAGACGCCCTGAATCCGCGTTTCCAAATAAAGACCACATTGGTTATCAAGGCAGACCACAACAGCGTTCCAAATTGAGCTTTCATGGCAAATGTTTCGGAATCCCAAAACAGCATTTTTGCCAAGGCCGTCGGCGACCAGCCGTGGTCCACAAACACCGATGCATCGTATAACCCTGGCAAAATGGCCATTCCGAGTATCGTGAAGTCTGCGGGAAATAGCGGATTCCCAGTTTCCCATACGTTGCGCAGGAAAAAGAATGCACCGCCTAATAGAATCGCCACGGCAGCCGAGCATGCCGGTAACAAACTACTGAACGGTTTCATGTCCTGGGCATTGCGGCGATTCCATAATATCCACAGAGCAAAGACGGACATCGCAATCGCGCCGTAGATGATGCCGATTGTCTTCGCCGCCAGCATGAGCGCGATGCCTGCTGAGGTGAGCACTAGCCCTCGACCTGCGCGCGACCTGGCCACCAGCGCTCCATAGCAGAACAAAGCGGTACCGCAGACCAACACAACTTCGCTGTTGACGATTTGTGCACTGCGGAAGAACGGTGGAAAAAGCAACAGCAATACCGTTAAGAATCGAGCACTGGTCGCTTTCATCCCCAAGCAGTGGAGGATCCTGAAGAACAACCAGGCAGTAAACAACAAGAATGTTGGCTGCACCAAGTACGCCAACCCATCATCCCCGGTAAGTGTCATAAGCCCATAGATAATCACTTCTGTGATCAGCGGAGAGTGCTGGGCAGCGCCGTCGTGAAAGGGCAAGTCCACTTCCGTGAACAAGCCCTGCTGATACCACCATGCGGGAATCGTCAAGTGATACACCAGGCTATCGGTCGACAGCGAGGGAATCCAGCGAATGCTGCGCACGTCATAGATGAATACGGCCACAGCTACAAACAACATCGCCATCGAGAGCATGCTCAGCCCCGTTGGATTCGATGCCGATGACAGAACATCTACTTTGGTTTGTGACGCCTTTTTTCCCGATCGCCCCATTTCGCTTCCGTTGTTTCGCCTGCGTTAGCGCCGAACGAAGTTACGCACATCAAGTCGTTCGTGGCGAGGAAGTGCGCAGACAAATTAACTGGTTTCGACTTCCTGCCAATTCGCTGGAGGATTGGCACAGGTGTTAGGCAGCGGGCATTCCCTCCATGCGGCGCCAAGTGCTCAACTGCCCAAGGTGCGTCATTAAGTGGCCCGTCAAATAAAACGCTATCATCGCGCCCAGCGTCGGCAGAACTTCCCTAGCTGGCGAATCTACAGGATTCTCGACCGAAAGTTGTTCGTCGGTAGCAGAACGAACTGCGGCAATTGCCGATTCGTAGCCACTTTCAAAGGCTGCGATCAATTCGCTCCGGCCGGGATAAAGCTCGCCGGTTGCATCATCTTGGCAAGTTGCATTCTTGGAGAATAACTGTTCGTATTGTTCCGGCACGCCAGCATCGCCAACATCCTGACCGAGCAGTTGGAGTACCTTGCTCGGATACAGACATAAATGGCCCACGATGAACGCCGGGTGATTGGCCGTTATTGTCGAGCCACCCGGTGTCGCAAATCGACCAAAGCGATCCTCAGGAATACCTGCGAGCAACCGCTTGGCATAACGAGGCCCCATTTGCGCCGCGTTGGCGATGACTTCTCCACACAAACCCATGACGACCTCAATTCTCTTTTACGTTTAATGCACTCGTTGCCCGGGCACAGCCCCCGAATCGGGCGAGAGGAGGAAGACTTCGGATCCACCCGATCCCGCAGCGGCAACCATGCCCTCGCTAAGGCCAAATTTCATCTGTCGCGGGGCGAGATTGGCAACGCAAATGACCAGCCGACCAACCAAAGACTCGGGCTCATAGGCTGCTTTGATTCCAGCAAAGACTTGCTTGCGAACATCGCCGCCTAAACTCAACGTCAGCTTTAGCAATTTGCGAGCTTCCGGTACTTGTTCGGCGGCAACAATTCGTGCGACGCGCAAGTCCACTTTGACAAAGTCGTCAATGGTGCAAGTATCGGCTAACGGCTCCGCAGCGAGCGCTTCGCCAGAGTCATTCCAAGGATCTTGCTCGGTTGCTGCTGAAGGCGTGCCATCGCCTTCGATTCCGTCTTCGATCATGGCGTCCAAATCCTCTCGCTTTACACGTTGAAGCATATGTTTGAATTGTTGAACTGCAGTACCCACCACAGGTTGCTGGCTTTGCTGCCAATTGTCAATCTTCTCTCCAAATAATTCCTCGGTCTGTTCACGCAGCTTAGGAAGCACCGGTGCCAGGTAGATCACTAGCTGGCGAAACAGGTTGAGAGCAATGGTACAAACGTCTTGCAACTCGTCCAGACGCCCAACATCTTTGGCTAGAACCCAGGGCTGTGCATTCTCCACAAAAGGATTCGCGCGGTCGGCCAATTCCATAATCAACCGCATCGCGCGAGCGTAGTCGCACGCTTCGTAAGCATCGGCAATATCTGCGCCGGCAGCGGCCGCATGCTTGAAGAGCCCCCCGTCGTCGGGATAGCTGCTGGAGAGACCACTTTGGGCGACAAACTTGGCGGAACGGCTGGCAAGATTGACTAGTTTACCGACAAGATCCGAATTGATCTTGGTAACAAATTCATCCAGATTCAGATCCAGGTCATCCAAGCGCGGACCAAGTTTGCTGGCGAAGTAGTATCGCAAATAACTGGGATCGAGGTGTTTGAGGTAGGTCGCCGCTTTTACAAACGTCCCCTTGGACTTGCTCATTTTCTCGCCGCCGACATTCAAGAATCCGTGAATGTGTACTTTGGTCGGCAAGCTGTATCCAGCCGTTTTGAGCATGCCTGGCCAGAAAAGAGTGTGAAAGTAAGTGATATCCTTGCCAATGAAGTGATGGATTTCAGTTTCGGGGCTCTTCCACCAGTCGACCAGATCCTGGCCATTGCGCTTGCACCATTGCAACGTGCTCGCCACGTAGCCAATTGGTGCATCGAACCACACGTACCAATAGTTGCCCGGTGAATCCGGAATTTCGAATCCGAAATAGGGCGCGGGCCGCGATATGTCCCAGTCCCGCAATGGTTTGCCCAGAAAGTGGCCTTTGAGGTAATTGGAGACCTCCGACTGCAAATGCTCACCGCTCTGCGTCCACTGCTCAAGGAATTCGTGCAGCTGTTCCAACTCGACAAAAAGGTGCCCCGAACTGCGGATCTCTGGGGTTGCCCCAGAAAGCACGCTCACGGGATCGATTAAGTCCGCGGGCGAATACGTCGCCGAACACTTATCACAATTGTCGCCATACTGACCGGGTGACTTGCAATTCGGGCAAGTTCCTTTGACAAATCGATCCGCCAGAAATGTCCCCGCCTGTGGATCGTAGAGCTGGCTAACGTCGCGTTCGACAATCAGCCCGCTGGAGCGCATGGCCTGCCAGAACTCATAGCACAACTGGCGATTCTCTTCCGAATTGGTGCTGCCGTAGTTATCAAATTGGATATGAAAATCGGCAAAATCGCGTTCGTGATTGCTTTGGCTATCGGCAATAACCTCGACTTCAGTTCGCCCCTCGTTGCGAGCCCTTAACATGATCGCCGTACCGTGCGTGTCGTCGGCGCATACGAAAACGCACTGGTGGCCACGCAACTTTTGGAATCGAACCCAAATATCTGTCTGGATGTACTCGACCAAATGGCCGATGTGAATCGGTCCGTTGGCGTAGGGGAGCGCGGCTGTTACCAATATTTTGCGGGCTTTCATCATGTCCTTCGCATGAAAAAGGTTGACTCACTGCTGCGCAGGCGTCTTCTCAGCCAGCACATCAACTAGACGAAGCCCTTGCATTGCGGGTTCGGCGATCTGCGGACGTTTTGGCGCCTGCTAAGGTGGCGTAACAATCCGCAGCGGTTGTACCAAACGGTCGGATTGTAACACCTCCAGCTCAGCTTTCGAGCCCAAGGGGTGAGCGTCTCAAAGTTGTCCCCCGCCGACTTTTCGCCACTCGCCCACTTTCCAGCGCCAATTCTCCCGCACGCCCGACGAACCAGAAGCAGAGCACTTCCCCCTCAGAAACACTTAGACGCTCCCTTTCGGATTGCCAGTTCCACCGCCTGGCATTTAGAATTCACGGTCACTCAGCGAACACTTGCCTATAGCCGCACTGCGAATCAGTGTCCTCCAGCGAAATCCGCAAATATGTTTGAATCACTGTCTGACGGACTCCAATCGGCCTTTAAGTCCTTGAGGGGCAAAGGAAAACTTACAGAATCCAACATGCGAGACGGCCTCAAGATGGTCGAACAGGCCATGTTGGAAGCCGACGTCAGCTACCAGGTCGTCCAGGACTTTATGCAGCAGGTGACCGAGCGAGCCCTGGGTTCGCGAGTGTTGCTGTCGCTGAAACCCCATGAAGAACTCGTCAGAATCGTCCATGACGAACTGATACAAATCTTGGGCCCGGTGGACGTTTCCATCCCACTGAAAAAAGATGCCGTCACGATCTTGATGATGTGTGGTCTGCAGGGCTCTGGAAAAACAACCACTTGTGGCAAACTGGCCCAATTGCTGAAAGAACAAAAGGTACGGCCTTTTCTTGTTGCAGCCGACCTGCAGCGCCCTGCCGCTATCGAGCAATTGCACACACTCGGTCGGCAATTGGATATTCCTGTTTACAGTGAAGCTGGCCAACAAGATCCGGTCAAAGTTTGCCAGAATGGCGTCGCTCAAGCAGCCGCCCAAGGAGCTAACGTCGTTATCCTCGATACCGCTGGCCGGTTAGCCATCGACGAAGAGTTGATGGGGCAGCTGAAGCAAATCGATCGCAAGGTGGCTCCCGATCAGGTCTACCTCGTGGTCGACGGCATGACGGGCCAGGACGCCGTCAACAGCGCCGCTGCTTTTAATGAAGCGCTGGAGTTGGACGGCGCGATTATGACCAAACTCGACGGAGACGCCCGCGGTGGCGCTCTTTTGAGCGTGAAACACGTTACTCAGGTTCCCATTAAATTCATCGGAACCGGGGAGCACCTGGATGCGTTGGAGCCATTCCGCCCAGAAGGCATGGCCGGAAGAATCCTACAAATGGGGGATATCGTTGCGGTGGCTCAAGAAGCGCATCGCATCATGGATGACAAGGAGCGGGAGAAACTGGAAGCGAGAATGGCTTCCGGACAATTCACGCTCGCCGATTTCCGCGGTGTACTTGAGAAGATCGCTAAGCCCGGTTTGATGCAAAAAATGCTGGGCATGATGCCCGGCATGGGAGATCTAAAAAAGGCGATGGCTGGCGAGGATACCGACGGCGAAGTCAAGAAAATGATCGGCGCAATCGACTCCATGACCCCCGGCGAGCGCAAGAATCCGAAAATTATCGATACGCTCCGTCGCAATCGGATTGCCAAGGGAGCTGGTATCCCGCCGTCAGCCGTTAACGCCCTGATCAAGCAATTCTCCATCATGGCTCCGCTGATGCAGATGGCTGCAGGCGGTGGCATGAAGGATCGCATGCAAATGATCCAGCAAATGCAGAGCGGCTTGATGGGTGGCGATGGTGGACTTGGAGGTCTCAAAACCAAAAAGGGGACGGGCAAACGCCTGAGTGCCAAAGAAAAACAAAAACTCATGCGAGAACGCGAGCGGCTGCAACGCAAACAAAAACGCGATAAAGATAAAGGCAAGTAAACAGTAGACGCGAAAAAGCAGCTACTTTCAGAAAAGCAAGGTTAATGAGAAATCGCAGTTTTGGCGGTTGCCCCAGACACAATGGCCAAGTGAAGTCAAACTGCGGCCAAAAAAGAAGCAAAATCTTCGGAAATGCAGTTGCGGGGTTGGCCAAGAATGAAAAAATAGTGTTTCCTTTGGTGATGATCGGGGCGAGGACCTTGTAGAATAGGCATTGTAGAATAGGCATTCATGTTCTTTGCCCGGTACAGAATGAGACTTGCGCAGTAGGGCCTGCTTGACCAGAGCATCACAACTGGACGCGTCCGTAAAAGACATAAATTTGATCGCAGACTGCCCACCGGCAGTCTGCAAGACCTTTAGGAGATATTGTGTGGCAGTACGTATTCGTTTGAAGAAAATGGGCCGCAAAGCGCGACCTTTCTTTCGCATTTGCGCGGTGGACTCGAGGGCACCCAGGGATGGAAAAGTAATTGAAGAGCTGGGTTATTACGACCCGATGATTGCCGACACCAATGCTCGCGCTGTTCTTCGCTCCGAACGAATCGACTACTGGCTAGGAGTTGGCGCTCAGCCGAGCGACAAAGCGGCTGTACTCATCAAGAAGTATGGTACCGGGGGCACGCACGTCGAGAAGCAAAAAGCGGCTCTGGAACAGCTCAAATCGAGCAGGAGACGCGCCACGAGTGCTCGTCCAGCGGCACAATCCTCAGCACCAGCAATGGAAGCTGCTGCCGAGGTTTAAATCTCGTTGTCATTGAATCTCGTTGCCATTCGAAACTGCCAATCGCAGGCGAAATCAGACTGTGGAGCCGGTCTACGTAAAAACGGGACAGCTCCAATTTCTTGCGGGTTTTGAGTCGCGAGATCGAACTTCGTTCTCACGATCGGCTGCCAGTGATGAAGTGGGCAAGTCTCTGGACGTTTCCCCAGCGTCTGGAACAAGACACCTAGCGTTCGGCGAGAAATACTCACCGGCACTGACCAAACGTGTCCCCTGGCTGGCGATAAAGTATCTAGCAGCGGATCGCTAGTGATTTCCAGGAGGGCAGCAGTCGTCCAATCTGCGTCAGAGTCTAGCGCGATGCACAAGCGAGTGACGGCTTTATTCTTTACCTGGTATAGAATGAGGCTTGCGCAATAATGGCCCGCTCGACCAGGGCATCGCAACTGGATGCGAGCTGTATAGCTTCCTGCGTAAACAACAACTCGCTCACTTGTGCATCGCGCTAGTACTGAATCTGGGTTGCCAACGCAAAAAAAATGCTTGGCCTGGATATACAACGCTGGTGATTGCTTGGACAGGTTCAATTCGTTACGATCGAATTTGTCAGTTGGCAATCGTAGGCTGTGCGTCACTAGGTCCGCTAGCGTTTGAGGAAAACTACTTGGCAGCATCCAGCGACTGGCATGCTGATTGGTTAAGAGAACCCAAGTAGTTTCTCCTGATCCTAACTTTCATGAACTGATCGCAAGCGATCTCACACGCAGTCTTCTATTGAGGGAGTACCAGAGTTATGGCTACAGCTGCGAGAAATTCCATGGCAAAGAAGAAAACGAAGAAGAGTTCATCCCAAGGACCAGAAGGGATGGAAGCAGTTTACAAGCGCGAACCCGGTTTGCGCACAACTCTCGAGCAAATTGAAAAACAATTCGGTGAAGGCTCGATCATGCCCTTGGGTGGTGAAGCGGCCTTGAAAATAAACGGCATCACGACCGGTAGTCTGTCGTTAGATATGGCCTTGGGGGGAGTTGGTGTTCCGCGGGGACGCATCATCGAAGTATTCGGACCAGAGTCCAGCGGAAAGACAACGCTTGCCTTGCATATTTGCGCTGAAGCGCAAAAGGAAGGTGGCATCGCGGCAATTGTCGATGCCGAGCACGCGTTCGACCCAAGTTGGGCCAAGAAGTTGGGCGTCGAGTTGGACACCTTGCTGGTATCTCAGCCTAGCTGCGGCGAAGAGGGCATGCAGATTACTGAGCACTTGGTCAAGAGCAATGCGGTGGACGTGATTGTTATCGACTCAGTTGCTGCCTTGGTTCCCAAACAAGAACTGGACGGTGAAATCGGGCAGTCCCATGTCGGCCTGCAAGCGAGATTGATGAGCCAATCGATGCGAAAGCTGACTGGGGCCATTGCCAAGAGCAAGACCGTTGTCATTTTTATCAACCAGATCCGCGAGAAAATTGGTGTTATGTTTGGTAGTCCCGAAACGACCCCCGGCGGCCGGGCGCTGAAATTTTACACCTCTTGCCGCATAGACGTACGACGCATCGGCAGTTTGAAAGATGGCGAGGAAGTCGTTGGGCAGCGAGTGCGATGCAAAATCGTCAAGAACAAAGTTGCTCCACCGTTTCGCGTCGCAGAATTCGACATGATGCACAATTCAGGCATCAGCTACGAAGGCGATTTGCTTGACGTAGGCACCGCACATAATATTGTCTCTAGAAGCGGTGCCTGGTTTAAGTTCAATGAAACCTACCTTGGCCAAGGCAAGGAGAAAGCCCGCGCGTTTCTGCTCGAAAACAAGGATGTCGCCGAGGAAATTCGAGAATTGATCATGGCTGCCGGAGGGTACGCCGGTCCAGAGGGCGAGAGCGCTGAATCCATCGAGGGCGAAGAAACGGTCGAAGTCGACAGTTAGCTCGAATCACCCATGAGCAATCATCAGCAGTCATTCAGGCATCGCGCACTGACGTCCATAATCCAGGCGTCTGTGGCAGACATCCCGTTGTTATTGGTGCACTCCACGTTGGCGGTTCGGCGCAGAATCGCCAGCTTGGCCTGTGTGATGGTAGCCTTATCGTGGCTACCTGCCAGTGCCCAATTTCCTGAAACTTCCGATGAATCGCTGGCGCTGCTGGTCGCTATGGAACGCGCAACGGTCGCAGCGATTGCTAAAGCCGAGCAAAGCGTGGTGGCCGTTGCGCGAGTGAGGCGAGATCGAGAGGCATCCGCGACTGCTGGATTCCTACAGCTGAGTGAACCTGATCCAGGAACCGAGCTGCCACAAACATTGGACTTTGTACCGACGTTCTATGGCAGCGGCGTTGTGCTGTCCGCAGACGGCTTTATCGTCACCTGCGCACACGTTTTGGACGATCCACGACGCAATGATTATTACGTCTGGCTGGACCGACGATGTTACCCGGCAGAGGTGGTGGGCAAACCTGCCCAGGTGATCGCAGCTGATCCTTATAGCGATTTGGCCGTGCTAAAAATCGAAGCCCACGATCTCACTGCGGCAGACCTGGCTGATGCGGGCGAGCTGCGAAAGGGCCAGTTCGTTATCGCGCTCGGTAACCCAAACGCCATCGCGCGTGATGGCCAGGCAAGTGCCAGCTGGGGAATTGTTTCGAATTTGAATCGCGTTGCGCCAGTTGAGGCTACCCCCAAGTCTGTGGGAACTGGCAAAGAGTCCATTCACCAATTTGGGACGTTGATCCAAACTGACGCGAAACTATCGCTCGGTACCAGCGGCGGCGCTTTGGTAAATTTACGTGGTGAAGTCGTTGGAATCACGACTTCTCTCGTCGCAACTTTGGGCAGTGAAACGGCGGCTGGTTTCGCTATCGCCGTTGACCCCCTGTTTCGCCGCGTGCTGGACTCGCTCAAAGTTGGCGTGCTTCCCGAATACGGCTTTTTGGGGATTGAGCCGGAAGAATTGCGCCCCGAGGAACGAGAGCGAGGCTTCTCCGGTGCGCGAGTTCGAACAGTCATGGTAGGCTTACCCGCCTACGATGCGGGGCTTAGATCGGACGACATAATCTATCAAGTTAACGGTGAGAGTATCGTTGACCGCAACGACCTATTCCGAGCTTTGGGGGCACTGCAGGCTGGGGCTGAAGTTTCACTGATGGTATTGCGTGACAACTCGGGGCGCCTAGGCGCGCATCGAGCCAGTTTGCCCATCAAAGCGATTTTGAGCAAGAAGCGAATCGACGCCTCACGTCCCAGCTATTCCATAATCCCACCTTCCTCCTGGCGCGGAATGAGCGTGGATTATTCCACTGCCGTTCTCGACGAACTGATTCGAAACGGACGTTTTCCGACCAGAAGGGAGACTACCAAGGTGACCGTGATGACCGTTGAACCTGGTACGCCAACCTGGCTGGCGGGCCTTCGGCCAGGTGATGGCATCGTTTCCGTTGAAAATCAAGCGGTCAATACACCCGAGGACTTCTATAATAAGGTTGATGGGATGGATGGAGCGGCGATTGTTCAAATCATCCGCAGCGGCGATCGGCGGGAGTCCCTCACCGTTTCAAGATCGGTCGACTAATCCACTGTAAGCGCGCATCATCCGAAGTCTGGTATGCGTTTTTGAAACTTGAGCAGCTAGCGGCTTGTTGATTTATGTGAGCCGCGACGCGTAAGCTGCCGGTTGTAGCGCATTTACTGTTGCCTTACGGCCATCGGCGCACCATTCGCTTCGTGAATTCGTCGACTAAATCAACAGACCGCTAGTGCCAAGAATTGGAAATTCAGTTCCACGTAGTCCCGCAGCAAAAATTAGCCGTTGTGCGCTAGCACGCGGTTTTTTACGGAACCGCACGCTAGCGCGCTAGAGGCTGAT
>JAGQPR010000271.1 GCA_020426625.1 Planctomycetales bacterium | reverse complement strand
CGCTCGACAGTTTCGATGACGCCCAGATTGGTTCAGCGGCTCGGGAAGTCATGCGAGATTGCCGCAAAACGCTAGATCGAATGTTCGCCATCGAGCCGCTGAGTGACTCCGAAGAGGGACAAAGTTTGACATTAGTCGGTGATGAGTCACCTAATCGAGCCCGCATTAGCGGTTCCGGCTCTGCGGTTTCGGGAACATCCACTACCGGGACCATAACACACCGAGGCTGGCAAGCTACCAAATGCGAAGTGCCGAAATGGAACGGACAAGAGGACGATGCTTGGATTCTCGCACCTGTCGAGGTTGAAACCTAATCCTGTTTTTCTACCCAAAGCATCTATGCAACCGCTTGGACGTCGCAGTCGCCAAGCTCGACGGGCCAAGAGAAAAATGCCATGAACAAATACTCGATCGGAATCGATTTAGGGACTACCAACTGTGTGGTTGCGTACTCGGATTTAGAATCGGAGCGTCCGTCGATACAGCTGCTGGAAATCGAGCAGATTTCTGCTCCCAATCAGTCGGAGGCGCAGGCGAGTCTTCCGAGTTTCCTATACATCCCTCAGCCGCAGGAAGTTGCTAATAACACGTTTGCGGTCGGATCACTGCAGACTGGCCCCACGGTCAATGGCATGTACGCGCGGACGATTTCCGCGGAACGACCAGATAGAACCATCGTGGCCGCCAAGAGTTGGCTCTGCCACGGCGGGGTGGATCGGCATGCCCCAATTTTGCCCTGGCAAAGTGGTGATGACGTTACCAAGTACTCGCCCGTAGCGGCCACAAGAATGCTGCTGCAACATTTAGTTCAAGCCTGGGCCGCAACTGTTCCGGACGCTCCGTTGTCCGAGCAACTCGTTACGCTGACAGTCCCCGCTTCGTTTGATATGTCTGCAAGGGAATTGACTCGTGAAGCAGCGCTGGCGGCCGGGTTGCCACCCGAATTCATCCTCTTGGAGGAACCTCAGGCTGCCGTGTACCACTGGCTTGAGCACAACCACGAGACTTGGCGGGGAATGGTCGCCGAGGGAGATCGACTGTTGGTTTGCGACATCGGCGGCGGGACTACCGATTTGACGTTGATGGGGGTGCAACAGGAGGGTGGCGAGTTGGTGCTTCGCCGCTTGGCGGTGGGCGATCATCTGCTTGTCGGTGGAGACAACATGGATCTGGCGCTGGCCCATTTTGTGGCTGGCAAATTCGCGGAAAAAGGAGTCAAGCTGAATCCGTGGCAGTCGGTTTCGCTATGGCACTCCTGTCGCAAGGCCAAGGAATCCCTGTTGTCCACAGACGGCAAAGCAACGGAAACTATTTCCGTGCTGGGACGCGGTTCCAAATTGGTCGGCGGTACAGTTACCGCCGAAGTCCAACGAGCAGAAGTCCAGTCACTGCTTATCGAAGGATTCCTGCCGCAAGTCGATGCTACCGCGATTCCGCAGAGAGAACCGCATTCGGGATTTCAGGAACTGGGATTACCCTTTGAGGCCGATTCAGCGATCACCCGTCACTTGGCCGCATTCTTGGCTAACAACGCCAATGACGACCTGGCGGACAATCGCTTGCATCTATTGCTCAATGGTGGAGTTTTTCGCAGTGTGGCGCTCCGCGAGCAATTGCGAACCGCGATCAACCATATGCAACCTAGCGGTGGTGACGTGCCGCTGCTGGGTGGCCCCGAGGATCTGGAACATGCTGTTGCACGTGGAGCTGCCTATTACGGATGGACGAAGCGTAATGGTGGTGTCCGCATTCGGGGCGGCACGGCTCGCAGCTACTACGTGGGAATTGAGACTGCGGGCCTGGCCGTACCGGGCATGCCCAGACCCTTGCATGCCCTGTGCGTGGTGCCATTCGCCATGGAGGAAGGTAGCCAGCTGGATGTGCCTGGCCGTGAAGTAGGGCTGGTCGTCGGGCGGTCCGCCAAGTTTCGATTCTTTGCCGCCGCGAATCGAAAACAGGATCAGGCTGGAACGATTCTCAGGCAGTGGGATGAAGACGAGCTGGTGGAAACGTCGCCCATGGAGCTGACGCTGGATATTGATGAAGCTCCTGAAGGTGGCTTTGTTCCGGTAACATTTCAAAGCAGGATCTCGGAGCTCGGCGTTTTTGAACTTTGGTGCAAGAGTGTGCGAGGAAACCAAGAGTGGAAACTGGAATTTAGCATTCGCGAGTCAGCATCACAGTAGTTTGTCTTTGATAGTCACAATCCGTAATCTTGGGATCCAATTTGAGTGATGACTAAAGAGAAGTCGGATGGATTTGAACAAGAGCTCAGTCGCTACATCGTCGGTATCGATCTGGGTACTACCAATTGTGCCGTTGCCTACGTCGATACTGAATTCCTATCCCAAGCAACATCTGCCCCGGGAATTCGAGCTTTTCCGGTTGAGCAGTGGGTCGACTTTGGGGTTTTGGAGAAGCGAGAGCTGTTGCCTTCGTTTCTTTACCAGCCTTTACCCACCGAACAAGAAACGCTGCGACAGGCAGGCGAGAAATCGGCGGAGCAAATCGTCGGTAGTCTAGCACGGGATCGAGGATTGCAGCTGCCAGGTCGTCAAATCTGCTCGGCCAAAAGCTGGCTTTGTCATGCTGGCGTCGATCGTCGCGAGCAAATTCTGCCCTGGCAAAGCGATGATGGCGTGACCAAGCTTTCTCCGGTGCAAGCTAGCGCTCATTATTTGACGCAAATCAGGCGGGCATGGGACAAGGCGTTCCGCAATCATCCGCTGGCCGAGCAGGATATTGTATTGACCTTGCCTGCCTCGTTCGACCAAGTGGCTCGCCAGCTAACCATCGAAGCTGCAGCGATGGCTGGCTTGGAGAAGATTCTACCTATTGAGGAGCCGCAGGCAGCTTTTTATGCCTGGCTAGCGCGGCACGAGGCCGACTGGGAAACTCAGGTGCAGCCAGGCCAGACGATTTTGGTATGCGACATTGGAGGTGGTACGACGGATTTCACCTTGATTCGCGTGCGTGAAGCAGCAAATCGGGACGAGGAATCGAATCACAGTGGCAGCCTGAAAGACCAAGCCGAAACATTGGATGAAGAACATCGGGGTAGGCTCTCGTTGCACCGAGTGGCAGTCGGGCAGCATCTGATTCTCGGCGGAGACAATATTGATCTGGCGCTGGCCAAGATGGCGGAAAACAAGCTGACCGGAGGAAGTTCGCTCCCGCCGCGCAGCTGGGACGCGTTACGCCAAGCCTGCCGTGTCGCCAAAGAGACACTGCTGGGCGAAAGTCCACCGGCTGGATACACAATTCACCTGCCCGGCAGCGGCTCGCGTCTGATTGGTGGCGGACGTCAGATCGAAGTGACTCAGGACGAAGTGCGCGGCTGCGTGATTGACGGCTTCTTCCCAGACTGCGCTTTAGAAGATCGGCCGCTGCAGCAGCAAGTGGGATTTCAAGAGTTCGGGCTACCCTTTGCCACCGATCCGGCAATTACCAAACATTTGGCCGCGTTTCTTTGGGGACATCGCGCCGATGGTCGCACCGACCATGAATTAGCAACCTTGGACGAATTGGCTCAGGCAAGGCCAGATTGGGTGCTGTTCAATGGCGGCGTCATGGCGAGCGAGCAGTTGCGAGGGCGAGTGACGCAGGCCATTGGTGTCTGGTTTGGCGGGGTAAATGACCTGCCAAAGGATTGGACACCGGGAGTCCTCGCGGGCGAGCGATTGGACTTGGCAGTCTCGAAAGGCGCGACCTACTTTGGCCGTGTGCGACGCGGTCTAGGAGTGCGGATCGAAGCCAAGCTGGCTTGTTCCTACTATTTGCAAACGTCGCTCAATCCACCCCGAGCGATTTGCATCGTGCCAGGATCGGCCAGTCCCGGTGATCGATTCGAATTGACGGAATCTCCGCTGGAGCTGATTGTCGGCCAGCCTGTTCAGTTCCCCGTCGCCTACTCGAGCACTCGCCTGGCCGACCGCGCTGGCGATATTGTCGAGCTGACGGAAGAAGATTTTTCAATCCTGCCGCCGTTGCGAACTGTTGTCGAGTTGAGTGGCGCCAGACGCAAGCAAACTATGCCGGTGGTGATTGGTGTTGAGTTGAGTCAGATTGGGACATTGCAGATGTATTGTCAGGCCAAGACTGAGCATCACCAATGGAAATTGGAATTTGACGTCCGCGAAAGCACTCAGACAGATTTCCAGCGATCTCGCGAAGCTGGTGCCGAATTGGGAACGCTAGATGAGGAGGTGGCCAACGCTGCGCGGCGTGTACTCGAGCAAACCTTCGGCGATTCTGAAGACGTCAAACCGGCACAATTGGTAGCCGCTTTGACGGAAGCCATGGGCAAGAATCGATCGAAATGGCCGCCCAGCCTACTGCGTGCGATGTGGTCGGATCTCATGCGATTGGAGACGGGCCGTGGCAAAAGCGCAGCTCATGAAGCTCGTTGGCTCAATCTCTTAGGCTACTGCCTTCGTCCCGGCTATGGTTTGGCTGCAGATGACTGGCGGGTGGCAAGTACATGGCGCACCATGCAAGGCAAGCTAGCTTTTGCCACACCAACCTCGCGGAATGAATCGTTGATCTTATGGCGCAGGATCGCTGGCGGATTTACTGCTGGACAACAGCTGACGGTATATCAACAAGTTGCATCTCCATTGCGAGCTACGCTCGACCCGACTCGTCGGGCCAAGGGCAGCGGTGGATGTACCGCAACAGAATTGATTGAGTTGCTGCGGCTGGTAGGCTCTCTCGAACTGTTGCCCAAGGCGGAAAAGTGGCAGCTGGGTTCGTGGTTGATTGAGCTGTTGAGCGTAAAAAAGTGGAGCAGCTGCCAAGCCGCCGCACTATGGACCATCGGTCGCCTGGGTAGTCGCACGCCAGCTTACGGACCACTGAACACAGTGATCGATGCAGCCCGCGTTGAAAAATGGCTGCGGCAGCTGTGCCAGCTGGCACTGACAGATCCGAACTATTGGTTGTGCCTGATGTTGTGTGCCCGCCGAGTCCAGGATCGCTATCGGGATGTAAGCGATGAAACGCGCGCGCTCGTCGCGAAGTGCATGCAATCCGCCAATGCCAGCGAACATTACGTTGCACTGGTCACTCAAGGAGGGCAGCTGCAGAGTGAAGAGACCGCCCAGATTTTAGGCGAAGCGTTACCTCTTGGTTTAAACGCTTAGAAATCGTGCAGAGGATGGGCAGTAGATCATAGCCACAATTCAAAAAAGCGGTGGCAGATCACCATTACACGCACATTCTTCTGAGCCGCGCCCCGTAAGTGGCGGCGTGCCGTACTTTGCCAATTGAAAGCCGCAAACCACCTTCCTCAAGCACCGGCTTTGCCGGTGGTCATTGACTCAAGTGAAGGGAGGAGCAGCGTGCCGCTACCAAACGTGAATCTACACAAAAATGCTTGACACGGCCCCGGCATTGCTGTACTATTACGGCAGTACACACGGGGCGATGGCGTGGGTTGCTGATTCTTGTTGCTGTGAGCCACCCGCATCGCACTGTCACGACAAAGTCCAGTCCAATTAGTTGTTCTGCGGGAGTCTTGGAGATGCAGCTTTCCATCGAACCGAACAACGGAATTCCGATTTACGAGCAGCTGGTACGGCAAATCAAATATGCCGTTGCGGAAGGCATTGTTGTCCCCGGTCAGGTAATCCCCAGCGTTCGCGAGATGGCGAAATTGCTGGCCGTCAATCCGAATACCGTCCAGCGAGCCTACCTGCAATTGCAGTCTGAGTCCGTTCTCCAAGCATTGCGTGGTCGCGGCATGGCCGTTTGCAGTGATGCCAGGGACCGCTGCGTCACGGACCGGCGTGCCTTATTGGCCGAACGTTTGCAAGCGGTACTTGCCGAAGCAATCCTGAGCGGTTTGGCCACCGAACAGATCCGTGAAATGTTTGAATTGGCGCTCGTAATGGCGACCAATTCCAAAGATGTGAGCTCCAACGATTCAAGCTCTGGGGAGGCTGTGCAATGAACGCGATCGAAATCAAGGGTGTCTCGAAACGGTTTGGCAAACGCAGCGTGCTACACGATGTCAGTTTGAATGTACCCACTGGCGTTGTGTTTGCGCTACTCGGTGAGAATGGAGCTGGCAAGTCGACGTTGATTCGTGGCCTACTTGGCTATCATCGATTTAACGGTGGTTCGATTTCCGTTTGTGGTTACGATCCGGTTCGACAGCCGTTGGAGGTGCGCAGGAGGGTCGGTTACGTTTCCGATGCCCCTAGCATGTACGAGTGGATGACCATATCCCAAGTCGGCTGGTATGCTTCAGGGTTTTACCCGGACGGATTCTTATCCCGATACGATCAATTGATCTTTGAATTTCAACTGCCGCAGGAAGCGAAGATTCGCGACCTTTCCAAGGGCATGCGTGCCAAGGTGGCTTTGGCTCTTGCCATGGCCTTCGACCCACAGCTGCTAGTATTGGATGAGCCTACTTCGGGGCTGGATCCTTTGGTACGGCGGTCGTTCCTGGAAAGCATGATTGATCGAGCGGCTGCAGGACAAACTGTGTTTCTGAGCTCACACCAGATTCATGAAGTCGAGCGAGTGGCGGACTGGGTGGCCATTCTGCACCAAGGGAAATTGCAAGTCGTTGCACCACTCGATGAACTCAAGAGCAGTATTTCTATGCTCAGTTTCTCGATGCGAGATTCTCTACTGGCGTTACCTGCGGAATTGGATCGACTGGAGCGGCTACACCAGACTCAAACTGGCCGCACATTCCAAATAATGGCTCGAAATGTCGATGAAAGCTTGCTCGCATCGCTGCGTCTAAATAGCAATCTGTTCGATGTGAAAGCGATACGCCCCAACCTGGAGGAGCTATACATCGGCTTCACGCAGCCCATGAGAGAAACAGACTTGAGTCGTAAAGAATCATCGTTAGGTCCAAACCCCAGTGAGAGTACAGACGTAGCGTGATGTTCTTATCCTGTCGCGTTCGCTGACAACTGACTAACTTCGATTTCAATGATCAATGTTCAGGGTACAGGGTACTAGCCATGGAACTAACCACAAGAGCTTCGTCGTTCGCTTGGGTGTGTTTGATGTGGAAAGAACTGCAACAGATCAAGCCCATCTTCGTGGCAGTCGTCGTGACTTTGCTGTGCATCCAACTGATCTGTGGAGCGGTGATGCAGGTCCTGCCGTCGGCCGGTCGAATCGATTCTTATCAAATCATGTTGGTGGTTTCAGGCCTTGGGCCGTTCCTGGGCGCTCTTGCCAGCTGCGGCATGTTGTTCGGACATGAACGGCAAACAGGCACTTGGAATTGGTCGAGCAGCCTGCCGATTCCCTGGAAACAGGCATTGACCGCCAAGCTGATCGCGAGTCTGGTCGTTTGCCTGGCGCTGCTGGCGACTCTGACAGCAATTCCGCTATTCCTCCTTCTATCGGGTCCGATTCCGGAGGCGGAATTGGTAATGCCTCCTGCCTATGTGCTGTTCAACGGTGGTTTTATTTTGTTGGAGTTGTTTGTCATCTTGGTCGCTTTGACTCTGCTGATGCAGGACGCGCTGACCGCCATGGTTACAGGCTGCGCGATACTGATTGCCTTACACTCCATACCTGCAGTATTTACTATCCGTGAGGTCATGTCCGGCGGCGGCAATGCAACACTCTACCCATCTACCGTCTGGAACACCTTGGTGAGTCTTTCGCTGCTGGTGGGCACAATCGGTATGATCCTCGTCTTTCGCTGGCGATGGGGAACTGGCCAGTCGGCGCAACTGTTGCGTTGGAAATCGAGCTTGCCAGCTGCCACCACGATGGCGACTGCCCTGGCCGCCACGTCGCTCAATCTGACGCCGGCTAGATGGGGCGTCGCGCCTTCGCAGAAAGCCATGCTGTGGCAACTCTCTTGGCGTAATTCCCTGATGCTGCGCCTGGCGATTGTCTTGGGTACGTTCGCATTGGTAGCTATTAATAAGCCCTACTTGCCAGACGACTCGGGTACGGCACTCAGATTTGCACTTAATCACATCTGTGCTGCGACTTGCTTATTGGGGCTTACCGCATTTCTCGCGGACCAGACGCGGGAGCGATATCGGTTCCTGTCGGATCGAGGCGTATCGCCGCGCATTCTGATGTGGTCTCGCCTCGGCCCTCCTCTAGTCATTGCAACCCTCTTGCTGGTTGCTACCGTGGCTTGGTATCTGTTTACCGGCCCGTTCCCGGGAAGCACAACGGCACCGAACGTATTTGAGTGTTGGGGCTATCTGCTCTGCTTTGCGAGCCTATTCCTCGTTGGCGCCTTCAGCTCGCTCAGCTTTCGCAGCAATATCGTCGCAGCGGTAGTGGCGATCGTGACTGCCGGAGCCGCTGCGGTGCTGTTAGGCATGTGGGTTGCCATTAAGGAGGAACTGATTCGTATCAGCTCACCGACCATTGTGGACTGGTTTGTGCTGCCTGCGGGCTTCATCGTTACTCCCGTGATACTATTCACCGGAATTTGCCTATCGTCACCACGCTGGATCATCGATCGCGATGCGCCATTGCATCGTCCTTATTTGTGGTGTGCTGCATTGGCACTGCTATTGCCTCTTTTTATTGACGCGACCTTCGGTTACTTGTCGGTTCCGAAGGTGGCCTGGCAGGGTGCGACGTTGCAGGAAGTGGATGCAGTCGTACATTCACGGCCTGCCATTGAAAAGGTAGCCAAATTGTTCGGTGACTTGGAAGTACCACAGCTATTCGACGAACCAGATTCAGCAGACAACGCTCTGATTGAGCTGAACGAGCAACTGAGCAACACAGAACAACTGGATTCGTTGCTGACCGGTTGCGAAACGCGAGTAAATCAGATGCTCGATGTCTTGTCAGGCCCGATGCAAGCGGATGCTGACCCAGTCGCATTCGATCGCGATGTCGGACGCTGGATTGAGGAAACTGCTTTGCTTGCCAAGCTCGCCATGCAACATGGAAGGGTTGAATTGAGCAAACGGGCTTGGCGCTGCAACAGAATGTTGCAGCAGTCATGCGATCCGATAACTTGGATGAAAACCAAGTCTTCACGGCAAAAGGCCAGGACTGTTTGGACGGCCTTTGGTATGTCGGAAATACAGGCTCTAGGCGGGCGAGACTTCACTGCGGAGACTATGTTGCCAGCACAACACGATGCGACTATGGGGGATCAACTCCAACGAATCGCGGCAACCGTCACTCGCGAATTGGTGCGAGGAAATCCCAGTATCAAAGAAGCGGCCGCGCGGACTGCCGCTTATCGCACCGTGAGCGAACTGGATCCCTTTCTGCGATTTTATCCACCGTTGCGCTGGCGTGTCGAACGTGGACGAGCCGCCGCTTTGGCTGGATCGCTAGAATGACCTGCCCAATGGCAGCTTCGCCTGATCATTCACGCAACAACCTTCAGCGACCGGCGGACTCGCAGCCCAGATCTCAATGACTTGAATCTGAGTGAGGAGTGAATGCGCGGCTCTCGTAATTGGCGTATAGCAGCTGCCTCTTGATTTCTGAAGCAGGCACGCCTTGCTTGCCCATCTTGTAAGCGGTAACAACTTGGGAATTAAACATTACCACCAAACCGTAAATGCCCAGGGCGACCGAAAACGGTGCACAGTAGCACGTGAAAGCACTCAGCAATCCACCGATGAGCGAGACGATCATCCACAATCTGCCGCGAAAATAGAAGCTGCCGATTCCGGAACCGATGCGCATGATCGCAAATAGGCTAAGCACCGCCGCACCGATGGAAAAGAAAATAAGGAACATTAGGGCCGACTTGGGATCGGGGCCACCAGGTTGGTCTGTCGGCAGTTTATTGATTTGGGGCATCAACAATCCCACTACCAGCCACATGGCGGCAACGAACAACTCGAGGCATCCGAGCACTATCTGAAGAATGCCGACGGCAGTTACGTGGCCGACCATTCCAGCAGGCACCGGCGCAGCAGCGGTAAACTCGTAGGCCGATGTATCGGTTACGCTCTGCGCATTGGCCGCGTAGGGATTTTGATCTTCCATCATAGAGGCCCTGTTTCGGCGGTGTTTACAGGTATGCGGTGTTTATGGGGATGCGGTGTTTATGGGGATGCGGTGTTTATGGGGATGCGGTGTTTATAGGGATGAAGCGGGCGGGGTTGAATCTAGGGGTTCGATCGATAAGCCGCCAGACGCGCGCAACGAGACGTTGTACCGCTTGCCTTCTCGAACCTGGATGGATACTGCTTCACCGTTGGCCGCACGAATTCCCAATTCACCAGCTTTGTCTCCATCGTTGGCCACTTCCCAAAAATCACTCCACAACTGCGACTCGAAATCAGTCAGCGTGCCACCCCGCGCATAGGCCTGGGGTCTCATTCCCACTTCATCCAGGGAGAATCCTTGGTTCGGCGTTTGTTCTTCGCTAAAAATACGGCGGAAAAGGCACAGCGATGTGCCTCGCTGGATGTCTCCGTTCTCGATGTATTTGTCGTCGAACTTGACAATCCAGTTGTCTACGTAGATGACGTCGCCGGGTAATGTAAACTGCTTGGGTTGGGAAAGTTCGCTGCCATTGGGCGACAGTTCAACGAATTCCAACGTGCTCTCGAGCGCTTTTCCATCCGCGTCCCGGCTAATGTCGACGACTCGCAATTGTGCTAAACGATGGTCGGTTTTCAGCAGGTGGATCGAAGCCTCCAATCGTTCGATTTGCTGCGATTGCTCTCGTACTTCGACGGTTAGCTTGCCAATTTCCTCGGCCTTGACGCCCAGTTCCTCTTCCATCGAGACCAGTTTTGCGTTGGCCTCGTTCAATTCCTCCTCCTGGGCTTTAAGGAGTCGGTCTCGAGACGTGTATTCTGAGTACACGACGTAGCCTCCGTAGCCAATGATTCCCAACAGCGCAGCCAGCAACAGCGTTCTCGCTGCGGAATTGATCGTCTTGATATTGTCGACAATTGAGCCCACGATTCGATCTCCATTGAACGGTTGTTGCCAGCTTCACGGCGAGCCGCGTAACCAGTTTCGACAGAATAGGCAGACAAGGCTACCCCAGAAAGGCAATTAACCTGGGGCAAGTTTGGTGTCGCCAAGGACTAGAAAAACTGCTAGTTTCGACGCCGCTCGGTGAACCCCGCCAGGTTTCACCGGCAATTCACCCTCCCCCC
>JAGQPR010000270.1 GCA_020426625.1 Planctomycetales bacterium | reverse complement strand
CCCGAGCGGTTTGCGCTTTGTTTCCATTGTGATTCTTAAGCACTTCAAACACATGAGCTCGAGCGATATCGTCAAGCCGCTCTCCATCAGGCACGCTGAACGGTTTTGCTGATGGAGAGGCTTCCGTAGCTGGTGCAGCAACGTTGCACAGCGCACTACCTGCTTGCCCTAGCAATTCTCTCGGTAGATCGTCAGGCGTGATCTCGCATCCGTCCGCCAAAATGGTCGCTCGTTGGATCACATTGATCAACTCTCGCACGTTTCCAGGCCAGGCATAGCCGTTCATCAACTGCCGAGCCTGCGGCTCGATGATCCAATTCGGTTCCAGAAAATGGTCGATAAGCAGATCGACATCTCCACCACGCTCACGTAGCGGTGGCAGTGGAATTGGCAACACATTGACTCGGTAGTAGAGATCTTCCCGGAATTTGCCTTCTTTGACGTCGTCGGCCAAATTGCGATTCGTGGCTGCGATGATCCGCACGCGGACACGGCGTTCCTTGTGCGAGCCGATACGACGCAGCGAGCCATCTTCCAGAACTCGCAGCAGCTTTGGCTGCAAGGCCAAAGGCAATTCCCCCAATTCGTCGATGAAAAGTGTTCCGCCATCGGCGACTTCGAACAAACCGGGTTTTTCTGAAGTGGCACCGGTAAATGCCCCTTTTTGGTGCCCGAATAGTTCGCTTTCGACTAACTGTTCCGGTAGGGCAGCACAATTGATCGTAACAAACGGCATGTTGGCCAGTCGGCTTGCTTGCTGTATAGCCTTGGCGACCACTTCCTTGCCCGTGCCACTCTCACCCATGATCAGCACTGGCTTATCAGTTGGCGCCACACGCTCGATCAGCTTGACAACGGTTTGCATCTGTGACGATTTGCCAACCAGTTCTGTTTTATGACTGGCTCTTGAGAGGACGGCCTTCAGACGTTCGTTTTCTCGTCGAAGTTTTCCTCTTTCCCGTGCCAGACGACAGTGATGCTCCAGGTCACCCAGTGGACAGGGCTTCGTCAGGTAATCGCTGGCGCCCATTTTCATGGCTTGCACGGCGGACTGAATCGTCCCCTGACCGGTTAGGATGATCACTTCCATGTCGATCGCATCCTGCCGTATGCGTTGGAGCAATTCGATGCCTGACATGCCGGGCATGTTCATATCAAAAATGCCAACATCAAAATGCTGGCGATCGCACAAACTGAGCGCTTCCGCGCCACTTGCGGCGGCTGACACTTGGTGGCCCTTTCGCTGCATCCAACGCGAACTCGAATCGCGAAAGTCAGCATCGTCCTCCACGATCAGCAGCGAAATCGTATCTCGGTCCTGTTCCTCGGTCATATACGCTGGCGTTCGTAAACGTTTACTCGCTTTTCCTTTGGTTGGCAACAATCATCGGCTGGCGGGGCCGGTGCGCGGCAACTGCAAACCGAATCGACGTAGCACATCGAGTGCCAATTTGTACAATCGTTGACGGATCGTCTTGGCAACACACGCAGCAATTCTGTGCAGTTGCAATTCACTTGGCCAGCTACCATCGATCACCTAGCCCTTCCACCTGTGATGACGCGCGATGACGCACTATCTTCGCGCTTGATGGAGTCAGCCGTTGCCAACCCAGACTTACTTCAACACGCCCCTGGTGCGCGCGGTATCGCACGGAACCCTGTATCGCGAGCGTATTCGCACACCAGCGTAGTGCAAGGCCCAATCATCTTCACGAGTGGTGGTGTGCCAGCCCCATGGAATCCCTCGAGCGAAAACTGCCGCGATCTATGTAGCCAACGTACTCCGTCGTGATGATTCATTATTGACACGAAATAGTCATTGATCGAACGCTGCTAGCTTAACGGTACCGGGCCCGAATCAAGGGCAGCTGTATTTGGATGCACGCACCGCTTCCCTGACCTGTGATGGCAGTGATGGTTCCCGAGTGGGCTTCGACAATTCGTCGCGAGATGGCCAATCCGAGACCAGTTCCCGATTGCTTCGTCGTAAAGAAGGGATCGAAAACCCTGGCGACGATGTCTGGCGAAATTCCGCTTCCCGAATCACAAATCCGGCAGCGTAACCACTTCTGACCGTCGTTCAAGACTGTATCGATGGTTACCAAGATCTCGCTTGCAGGCGGGCTAGCAGCCATGGCATTCTCGAGTACGTTGCGAAAAACCTGTTTCATTCGATGCCTATCGACGTAGTTATCCTCAGACCCAGGTTGTACGTTTACTTGCAGTTGATAGCACCTGCCATCCGGCTTTTCGCAATTCAGCTCCTCAAAGGTCTCACTAACGAGCTTGCTCAGGTCGCAGTCTATTTTGTCCAACACAATTGGAGCGGCGTAATTTCTAACCTCTTCATAGTTGCGTTCTAGATCTTCCAGCGCTCGGCGGATGCGGCGAGTCAAATCCAACTGGTCGCTATGTTCTGCCAAATCCAGCTCGAGCAAGTCCAGGCAACCGCGCGCGCGCTGAAGTGAGTTTCGACTTTCGTGTGCAAGTCCGGTAACCATTTCTCCGATCGCCGCCAACCGCTCCTTGGGAACATGTTGCGCCTTTTGGCGCGCGGTAGCATCAAGAACGTAAGCCAGGATAAACTTTTCTGTAGGAGTTATGATGGGGTGCAAGCTAATGTCGACAGGGAACTCACTACCGTCTCTACAGCGGCCAAATAAATCGCGTCCCTTGGCCATCGGACGCGGGGAAATGTGATTCATATAGCGCGCTCGATGTGCGGTATGCTGGGTTCGATGCGCTTCAGGTACCAATTTTTCGATCGATTGCCCGACTAAGTCTTCCTCCGTGTATCCAAACCACTCAAGTATTTGAGGATTGGACATTACAATGGAGCCATGCTGATCGACGATCAACATGCCAGCAGGCGATGCTTCAACGATCAGCTGAAACAAGGGGTTGCCTGAGAGAAATGTAGGACGTTTGTTCATCTGGAGGTTTCCAGGGGACATTCACTTTCAACAGCGCACGATGTCTGCCCGCAAGCGCTGAGATACTCGCCAACTATTTGAGTTCCTCACCCTAATCCTCAGCTTACAGCTAAGCCTGTGCCCAAAACATACCGTTCGAAAGATTTTCATGATTCAATAGATTTCCACGATTCACTTACTGGATAATCGCTTGGTGCAGCTAAGCGTACAGTCATTCGCTGCAGCCACGTTCTCTCAGAAGATTAACACAATGTGACGGGGTACCCCATAATGCTCGGCTTTGCGCAGCCATTAGCAGTCCTCTTTGCCATTTTGCTGGCCCTGTCCAAAACACAGGTTCATGGCTTCTCCGAACCACAGGATACGTCGAATTCCAGGTCCAGACATTCTGGCACCGCAGAACAGGGCGACGAGCGGCCCACTCTCGCAGATCTTAAAAAGCTGGGAAGGCTTCATTCCCGTTTCCTTTCGGAACAAAAGCGATCTGCCAATCTTGATACACCTCAGTCCAGCCTGGCAGACTTCCAAACCCAGTTGCAATCTGTCTTGCAACGAGCCTGCGCGGACTGCCATGGCCCGGACACGCAAGAGGCTCATATCAGGATCGATTCTCTGAATCCAGACCTTGTTCATGGCGGCGACGTAGATCGTTGGTTGGACGTTTTTTCGGTGTTGGTCAAGGGCGAAATGCCACCAGCAGATGCTGATCCATTAAGCGAGCAAGCTCGTGGCCAACTAGTCGACTGGCTCTCCAATGAACTGCAAGCGGCTTCGCAAGCGAGACGCGAATCATCGAAGATGACTGGTTTTCGGCGAAGGACTCGCTACGAATACAATTACGCGTTGCAGGACTTGTTAGGACTACCTTGGAACTTTGCCAAAGACCTGCCACCAGAAGCAAACGCGGATGGTGGATTCCAAAACAATGCCGAACTGCTCCACATGTCGGTCTCGCAAGTGGAGGCCTATCATCGACTAGCCCGACGGGCCTTGAACCGCGCGGTGGTCACAGGCTCCCAGCCGCCTGTCAAGTATTGGGGTGTTACGATGCAAGAGTCCGGCAAGATCGATTGGGCCAAACAAGCTTCGCAGATCGAAAAGCTGAAAGAACAGTATCGGGAAGACTTGGAAAAACAAGCTAGTGAGCTCGAGCAGCTGCTGGAGAGTTTTACCCAACCGCCTGCGAAAACCCATTACCAAGACTTGAAAACCGGTCGCACGACGCCAGCAACCTGGCAGTATGGGGGAGCCAAATATGCAATGGCACCGGTCGATGCTTGCCCGGAGTTTCCAGCATCGTATGAACAGGTGGCGGTGATTCCAGCGGGGCGAAACCAACACTTGACCATTGAACTGGGCGAGCAGATCCCGGACGAAGGGATCATGCGCGTCCGAGTCCGGGCGTCGCGTCGCCCAACCGAGCAGACAAGTCCACCAAGCCTTCAATTAGAATTTGGCTGGCAAGCCAGCAACGAGGGACGGGCTTTGATGCGTATCAGTCAGGAAGACACATTGATTGTCGCTGCCGCCGATGCTCCGGATATCTATCAGTGGGATATTCCGCTGGGAGAAATCTATCCTCGCAATTCAGTTCGCAAGACGTCCCCCATGGGAGCCTTGCCCAGTCCGTCCGAGTATATTCGACTGGTCAACAGTTCAGCCACGGCAGCTGCGGTTCAAGTTGATTTTGTCCAAGTCGCTGCGCCTGTATATGACCAGTGGCCGCCAGCGTCCCATCAACGGATATTCTTTGATAGTACCCAGCGCAGCGACGAGCCCGCCTACGCTCGCGAAATCTTGTCCGATTTCATGGAACGCGCTTGGGCGCGCCCCGTTGCGGCAGCCGAGTTGGATCAAAAGCTTGCTCTGTTTGCCGCCGTGCGAGGAGACTGCAACAGTTTCGAAGAGGCCATAATCGAGGTCTTGGCGGCAGTGCTTTCCTCCCCCAACTTTCTGTATGTCTCCGTGCATCCCACGGTACAGGAACAAGTGAATGCGCCTGTGAATTCTAGAATCAGCGACCACGAACTGGCCGGGCGGTTGGCGTTATTTCTCTGGTGCAGCATACCTGACGATGAATTGATGGCACTAGCAGACGCCGGCCAACTGTCTCAGGCAGATGTGCTTAGCAAGCAAGTTGCCCGACTGCTAGACGATCCGCGCAGCCGAAGGTTTTCCCGACACTTCGTACATCAATGGTTGGACATGCAGTTGCTGGATTTCATGAATTTCCAGCAGCACATCAAATCCTTCGACCCACTCCTGAAAGAAGCTATGCAAGCTGAGCCGGTTGCACTGTTTGATGAGATCATGCATAGCGATGGCAGCATTCTGGATTTTATTCACTGCGACTATGCGATGGCCAATGAACGTTTAGCCAAGCACTATGGTCTGAGCGGTGTTTCGGGCAACCAGTTTCGACGGGTTGAGTTGGACGGCAACTATCAGCTGGGTGGTTTATTGACCCAAGCTGGACTACTGGCGATGAATTCTGACTGGCCGGATTCTCATCCGCTGAAACGTGGGATCTGGCTGTTGGAATGCTTGCTCGACGATCCTCCACCGCCGCCTCCGCCAGCCGTACCTCAAATCGACCTGGCCGATCCCGAAATCGCCAAGATGACTCTCAAAGAACGCATTGAGGATCATCGCAATCAGGCTGCTTGTAACTCCTGCCACGTGAAGATCGATCCTTGGGGGATTGCCTTTGAGAATTATGATGCGGTCGGGCGTTGGCGTGAACAAATCAACGGTAAGCCTGTGGATGCGAGTAGCCAATTGTTCAATCATCAAACTCTAGATGGTATGGACGGTCTTAAACGTTTCTTGTTGCAGAATCGCCAAGATCAGTTTGTGCGCGCGTTCGTACACAAAGTGGCCAGTTACGCGGTTGGAAGACCGTTGACCTTGGCGGATCGAGCGGAAGTTGACAAGATTACGGTCAAAGTCCGGCACAGCCACGACAGCTTGGTCAGTGTGATTCAGTCGATTGTCTCTAGCGATCTGTTTTTGATGCCCCAGAAATAGGCTACAATCGCTGGTCCCGCGCTGTTTCCTACCCATTAAGAAGAGCGAGTGCATGAGTTTCAATCTAGACCGAATCGATCGACGGCGATTCCTGCGAGGCTCAGGATTGGCACTGGCGCTACCGCAATTTGGATCGTTGGGTTTTGGACCATTGGCTGCAGAGTCCCTTGAATCGGAAACAAGTGCAGAACGCCCGAAACGACTGGCATGTTTCTATTTTCCCGATGGCGTGCCGATGCCGCTGCCGGAGGATCCAGCGTATGAAGACTGGTCTTGGTTTCCACATGGCAACGGTCGAGACTTTAGATTCACCAAGTGCTTTGAACCCTTGCAAGCATTGCGAGACGAGCTAACTGTCATTTCCGGGTTCTCGCATCCAGCCGGTCGCACTGTCCACGGACACAACAATGCTGACCAATTCTTGACAGCAGCAGCTACTGGCGGTGGCGATATGGAATATGAAAATTCGATTTCGCTCGACCAAGAGTACGCAAGGCACGTCGGCGCGCGAACTCGGATCGGATCGTTGGTGATGTCCACCGATGGTGGGACTGGAACTGCCCGCGGCGCTCATACGCTGTCCTTCGATCGCAATGGGCGGGCCATTCCCGCCGAGCATCGACCGAAACAAGTTTTCGACCTGCTGTTTGTCAAAAGTAACAATGACTCCGCTCGCAGATTATCACTGAGCACCAGTGCTCTAGATGAAATGTTGGCCGACGCCGAAAGAATGCGAGCCACGCTTTCCGCCCAGGACCGCAGAAGCCTGGACGAGTATTTGGACTCGGTTCGGCAAGCCGAAATTCAAGTAGCCAAGGCGAAGCGTTGGCTGGACGCTCCTCTCCCTGAAGTGGACGGCAGCCAGCTGAATCTTGAATTGTCGACGGATGAGCCCCGGCAATACTTGCAAATCATGTTTGAACTGATTTTCCTGGCATTCAAGACGGATTCGACGCGCGTCGCAACTTATCAAATTGGTCGCGAGAATGGTGTTGGTCGCAGCGATCATCTGGCGAGAGCTATTGGATTTAATCTAGCTCACCAGCTTTCGCATGAAACCAAGAATCCTGGCGGCTGGAAGAATTTTGCCCTTTACTGTCAGTTCCTCAATGAAGAATTCGGTCGCTTCGTTTCCAAACTAAAGCAAACCCCTGAACCTGTCGGTCCAGGCAATATGCTAGACAATTCATTGCTGCTGTTCGGCTCAGCATCGAGCGCTTTTCACTTGTCTCGCAACTACCCGTTGATTTTAGCTGGCGGAAAATCGATGGGATTCCGGCATGGTCAATACGTAAATCAGGCAGGAAGCAATCCACAGGGCGGTGCTTGGGACGGAGGTCAGGAGCCCTGGCAAAAGGAAGTTACGCACGAAGACGTACCGCTTGCCAATCTTTTCGTCACCATGCTTCAGCGGCTCGGCGTTGCCGCTGATTCGTTTGGCGGCAGTACAGGGGTCGTGGAATACCTCTAACTTTTCGCAGCAAGCACTCAGCGACCGTCTCGTGAGTATTTGAGTCTCGGATCTCTTTCTCAGGATTGCGTAGCTGTTTGCCTTTTCTCGATGGCTAGCACCCAATGACGGATCTTTCTGCATATTCGTTATTGCCAGCCCAAGATTGCGATCATGCGCTGGTTTCGCTCCCTTCAGTTTGAAGCCACCGCGCGACTGCGGGCTAGATTGCAGGTATCGGCTCTTTGGGTACGCCCCTAACACCTCAGTCAAGTCGCGGCATGCAATCGACCATCATTCCTCCCGCTAGCGAATCCAATTCTCCCGTAGGGCTTCCAGCAATCGGACCAGCGTCCGACAGCCAGGCTGATATTGAAAATCGACTTGATCGATTGGAATCGCAATTGCGAGATCTGGGGGAACGGACTGCTAGCACCAACGATCTCAATTTACTAGTTTTCAGTGGAGAGCGCGACAAACTGCTAGCGGCCTTTGTAATGGCCAATGGAGCTGCAGCTTGCGGGATGCAAGTCAAGTTATTCTTTACGTTCTGGGCATCTGCGGCACTGCGAAAAGGTGGTAGGCAACATGGCAAGAAAACCCTGGTGGAAAGGGCCTTCGGCTGGCTGCTACCGGGCAGCCTCCATAAGACCAAGCTCTCCAAGCTTCATATGGGAGGCATCGGAAGCAGATTGATGGCCAATGAGATGAAGAAAAAGAACGTCAGCGACTTGGGCCAGCTAGTAGCCACTGCCGCTGAATTGGGCGTGTCTATCAGCGTATGTGAGATGTCCATGAGGTTGATGGGAATAAGACGAGAAGAGTTGATCGATTATCCAGGACTGACCTTCTGCGGAGTCACCAAATTCGTTGACGATGCCTCCAGGTCGAACACAACGCTGTTTATCTAACGGTGAAATCTCAATGTCGTTATCACCACAGTCGTCAGCGTTGGATTCGCAGGAGACATTCGAAGAGTCCCCTCTCGGCATCCGCGTTTTTTCGCCCAAACCCCAAGCGAAGGGCGATGAGGCGCCCAGTGACATCGAAGCAATATTTGATGACTGCTTGCGCAAGCTCCGTTTTGCGGAATATTGCGAAAGTGACTCGTATGCAGTCGAAGAATTGATCGGCAGGCTGCGGGAATCTCTGCACAGTGCTCAAGAAACCATCGCCACACAGAAGCAGGAGCTAAGCGACCTCAAGAATCGTTCCGAACGGCTGGCGCGAGCTCAAGCCGAGGCGATCGTCTATTCTGCGGAGATCATCGACGAACTGGAACTAACCAAGCAACGCCTCAGTGAGGCTCGCTCAAACGCCGAAGCGGCCGCCGAAGATACTCGACGGCTGGCAGATACCATATTCGAACAGACCAATGACGCGGTCTTGGTTATGCAGTCGGGAAAATGCCTGGCCTGCAACGACAATGCGGTTAGCTTGCTTGGTCAGACGCGAGAACGACTTATTGGCTCATGGCCAATGCCCTTTACAACCGCTACCAATTCCGACGAGTCATCCATAGCCGACGAATTGCGGCTCAACCCAGAACTTACTGCTGCATCGCCACAGGTTTTGGAAGCCCGACTACAGAGAGAGTCGGGAGATTCGTTTTGGGCTGAAATTACGTTTAGCGCGTTCAAGATGGGAGATAGTTTTCATCAATTGATCGTCGTACGCGATATTACCGCTCGCAAAGAATTCGTGACGGAATTGCGACGGCACGGCGAGTTTCTAGACAATATCATCAATGCGGTTCCAGATCCACTGTCCGTACGCAAGTCGGATCAGACTCTGGTGGTAGCCAACGACGCGTATTGTCAGCTTGTCGATACGCATCGCGAGGGTTTGATTGGAACCCAACAAGTCTATGTATCTGACGCAATCGTCGAGGCTGGGACCGACATCGAGAAAGAGCAACAGGCGACAGAACATCGCTATGAACTCAACAATGGGCAAGAGCGAATTGCTTCGATCAAGCGATCCCAATTCGTAGATGGCGTTACTGGGCAGCAGTATACGATTTCGACTTCAAGAGACATCACAGAAATACGAAAACATGAAAAGCAGCTAGAGCTATTGGCCAGTGTATTTCGGGAAGCCTCTGAAGGAATCGCCATCCTAACCGAAAAGGGCCAGATTCTCGAAGCAAACCCATCCTTCCAAACTATTGCAGCAGGTTATGGCCAGCCATTGACACTTACCGGAAAGTTTCTCAATGATGTTCTGCCAACGCGGATCGAGGAACTTGACAGCGTGTTGGAAAACGTTGTGAGTGGACAGCCGTGGTCTGGAAAAATCCTGGTCTCGGAAAGAAATACCGTAGACGGAGCTTTCTGGGTATCGCTGAATCGATTTACCAATGCTGACCAATCCGAAAATCGCATTATCACACTCATTTCCGACATCACGGATTTGGAGAGTAGCCAGGCAGAAGTGAAACGTCGCGCGATGTACGATGCGCTGACAGGACTGGCAAATCGCACGTATTATCGTGAATGCCTAGCAGATTGCATCATGAAAAATGAAGCGCCATTGACAGTTTGCTTTCTGGACTTGGACAATTTCAAACTCGTCAACGACTCTGCAGGTCACTCGGTAGGCGACGAACTGCTGTATGCTGTGAGCAAACGCATTGCTAGGCAACTGCCCAAAGATACATTGATCGCTCGATTTGGCGGTGACGAATTCGCGCTCATCATCGATCACCGATTGTGCCCAATTGCGCAGCAGTCCGATGTTTTGGAAAAGCTGCTCACCAGCTTCAAGGAGCCTTTTCAAATTCAGGGTACGCGGGCGGATATTGGCTTGAGCATTGGGGTGGCTCGTTTTCCCGAAGACGGTTTGGATGTCGATAGCTTAATGCGAGCTGCCGATATCGCCATGTACGTCGCCAAGACGGCTGGCAAGAACCGCGTGCGGCACTTCTCCAGCAAAATGCAGGAAAAGGTGGATGTCAGGCACCGCATTCAATCACGTCTGCGTGATGCCCTCCAGCACGGAGAACTGGAACTTTGGTATCAACCCAAGGTAAATGCCGCTACGTTAGAGACAGTCAGTTATGAAGCGCTAGTCAGATGGCCGACACCTAGCGGAACCTACATTTCTCCAGCAGAGTTCATTCCGATCGCCGAGCAGACAGGACTGATCGGCGCCTTGGGAGACGTCGTTTTTCAGCTCGCGGCTCAACAAGCCTGCCGATGGCAGAAAATGGGAGTAAAACCTTCGATTGCTGTCAACGTTTCTCCACACCAAGTCCGCGACAAAGGATTCATCAGTGAACTGGTTCGCACCTTGGAGAGAACGGGCGCCAAAGCCGAGTGGTTCGAGCTGGAAATTACCGAGCATGCTATGATGGTCAACGTGGAGCATGCCATCGAAGTCACCAATCGACTGCGGAACATGGGCTTCAGAATCGCCATCGACGACTTCGGAACCGGCTACTCGTCACTAAGTTACTTGAAGAATTTTGCCATCGACACGCTCAAGATCGATATCTCGTTTGTGAGGGATGTCGAACACGATGTGCACTGTCAGGCCATCGCCCGTTCAATTGTTTCTCTTGGAAAAGGACTGGGGTTGATCGTAGTGGCTGAAGGCGTCGAAAACGCCAATCAAGCACAGCTGTTGGCTGAATATGGCTGCGACATTCTTCAGGGGTACTACACCGGGCGTCCCGCTCCAGCAAGCCAGATCGAAATCGGAACCGCGTCTTAGCTTAGACACATAAGCTCTTAGAAC
>JAGQPR010000026.1 GCA_020426625.1 Planctomycetales bacterium | reverse complement strand
AAGGTAGGTGTCGGCCTGATGTGCCGCCACTGCGAGGCCCGTGGTGAATTGTTCAAGCGAATTCAGGATGGCGAGATCGGCGACTTGCTGATGCTGCGAGCCTATCGCATGGCTGGCCCTACCGGCTCCGCCGCCGTACCTGCCAATCCAGGCAATATGTCACCACTAATGTATCAGATCGCAAATTTCCACGGGTTTCTCTGGCTGAGCGGTGGAGCATTTAGCGATTTCCTGATTCACAACATCGATGAATGCTGCTGGATGAAGAATGACTGGCCCGTCGAAGCCAAAGCGTCCGGTGGTCGCCACTATCGAGGTGACAATATCGATCAGAATTTTGATGTCTACTCCGTCGAATACACCTTTAAGGACGGCGCCAAACTACTGCTGGATGGCAGAACGCAACCCGGGTGTTTCAAGGAGTTCGCCAGCTTTGCGCACGGCACGAAGAGCTGCGCCACGATATCGGCAAGCTCGCACTGGCCGTCGTACGCACGAATCTACAAGGCCCAAGAGTTCAAACGTTCGCAAATCGCCTGGGAATTCGGTGACGAAACGAATAACCCATACCAGGTTGAATGGAACGACTTGCTGGATGCCATTCGAAATGACAAGCCCTACAACGAAGTCGAACGCGGCGTGATGGCTAGCGCGGTCACATCAATGGGCCGTATGGCTGCTCATACTGGTCAAGTCGTTACACTGGATGAGATGATGGACTGCGAACATGAATTTGCACCTAATGTAGCTCAGCTGACGATGGACAGTGACTCTCCGTTGATGCCTAAGGAAGATGGAACTTATCCAATTCCGATGCCCGGCTTGATCGTCGATCGCGAATACGCCTAGCCGAGTAATCGCTAGCAACGCCGAATCTTGTTGGCGGTTGCCTAGGTATTCCCCCCCAGGCAACGCGCCACAGGTCTATCCAGGCGTTATGCGTGACCTACATGCCCCACCAGGAAGACTAGACACCAGACAGCAACTCGTTTCCGAACTAATCGAATTGGAATATAAGCGTTTAACTCATGGATGACCAAGCAAGACTTGAATACGTAGTTTCACATGTTCGCGAAACAGCATTGTTGGAATCCACCTCGGCATTGCTGGAATGGGATGAACGCACGGGATTGCCGAGTAAGGCGGGCAACTATCGTGCAGAGCAACTGACCTATCTCAGTGGCCTCATTCACCGTCGCCGCACGGATCGGGAGTTTGGTGAGGCTTTGGATTTGCTGCAACAGAGTGATCTCGCTCAGGCCGGCGAATTGCCAACCGGGGCAATCATTCGCCGGCTTGCCAAGGATTTCTCACGCAACACCCGACTGCCGATTGAATTGGTAAAGGCAATCTCGCGTGCGACCGTTTTAGGACAGCAAGCTTGGGAGCGTGCCAGACAGCAAGACAACTGGCTCTTGTTTGAACCATATATGACCGAGGTCATTTCGCTGCGGCGTCAAGAGGCGGAGCTGTTAGCGACAGATGGTCAGTTGTACGACGCGCTACTCGACCAATACGAACCCGATTGCAAGTCGTCGCAATTGGTTGAGATATTCTCTCGCCTGAGGGAACAGTTGGTGGATCTAGTCAAGGAACTCGGTCAGTCCAACAATCGCCCCGACGGCCAAACTCTGCGACAACCGATTTCGATCGACAAGCAAAGAACGGTCAGTCGCTGGGCCGCTGAGAGTATCGGATACGATTTTCAGCGGGGGCGGTTGGATGAAACCAGCCACCCTTTCTGCACTACACTGGGACCTGACGACTGTCGGATTCTGACTCGGTTTCAAGAGACATTTTTTCCCAGCGGGCTTTTCGGCACACTTCATGAAGCGGGCCACGGAATCTACGAACAGGGTTTGCCGGGTGAGTGGTTTGGGTTACCACCGGGATCGGCAGCAAGTCTTGGAATCCATGAATCCCAATCGCGTCTTTGGGAAAACTTCGTTGGACGCAGCCAGGCGTTTTGGCGCTGGGCGTTTCCAAAAATCTCAGCTCGTGTTGGTGACGCTTGGCAAGGCTTTGCAGCAGAGCAGATCTATCGTGATGCAAACCTGGTCCAGCCTTCACTAATCCGCGTAGAAGCCGACGAAGTGACCTACAATCTGCACATTCTGATTCGATTCGAAATCGAGCAGCAGTTGATATCGGGACAGTTGTTGGTGGCGGACGCGCCGGACGCTTGGAATGAACGCTATTCTCACTACCTGGGAATCCGACCGCCCTCGGCCAAAGATGGCATACTACAGGATGTTCACTGGAGCGCCGGATTGGTGGGCTACTTCCCGACCTATTCCTTGGGCAACCTTTACGCAGCTCAATTGATGCAAGCTGCCGCTGCACAGCTTGGCGATCTTGATAACATGTTTGCCGAGGGTGAGTTTGAGCCACTGTTGGCATGGCTGAGAAAACACGTGCATGCACACGGGGCATGCATTGCACCAAGCGAACTAGTACAACGCGTCAGCGGACAAAGCTTGAGTGAGGCTCCCCTAATGCAGTATTTACGCCGAAAACTGAGCCCAATCTACGGCTGCTAATCGACTTCACGATTGGCTCCGTTTCGGCGCGTCGCAAAAGCGTTTTGCCACGCTCAGGCGGAAGGCGATCAGCTGGGTCGCACTGAGAAACCCGCTCCGTTGGCAACCTCCTGTCTAAGCAGCAGGCCAATCTGTCGGAAATTTAACAAAACTTTTTTGACGCCTGCTCTTCGTGTAATAAATCCAGCTGGCGATGAAAACTTAAGGAAAGTGGAGCATTTCATCCAACTTTCATCAGCGCCCTTGTGGCACCCTGATATCCCTCGACGACAGGTTATCGTCCGGTTACTGTTCATTGTGCAATTCGTTGCACTTGGTTCAGTTTTGTCGACTTGTTCGCTAGTGGCGTGGATCACCACAGTAAACACTGAACTGTAAGTTGCACCCTGTGGCACACTAACTAGACGCATTCGGCATTCCCCAGTTGAAAGTCTCCCGTGTTGTGGTTAGCGTACCTCAGCGGTCCTCGTCAAACGTAGCGAACGGTGAGTTTGCCGTTTGGGTATTCTTTGCATGTTGTTTTCGATTTAGGAGCGAGCATGAGAAGTAAGAATTTAGGTTTTACTTTGGTGGAATTGTTAGTGGTCATTGCGATCATCGGCATACTCGTTGGACTGCTCCTGCCTGCGGTACAAGCCGCTCGAGAAGCAGCCCGTCGCATGCAATGCACAAACAACCTGAAACAGATGGCCTTGTCGATCCATAACTATGAATCGGCGTACAAGAAGCTGCCAGCGGGGAGTTTTCTCGTCAACGACGCTACACCCCACACGGTGATGTTGCCGTTCCTGGAAGGTAGCAATCTTTTTAACCTGTTTGACTTTAGCTACAGCCTCAACGGCAGCACGCGGAATTCCGCCGCAATCAGACAGACGATCCCCTACTTCATCTGTCCGTCGGCTCCATCTCGCGCTGGCTTCACGTGGGCAGGGCATGGAGATTACATGCAGAATATGGGTATCGATGCGTCCTATTCCAACAGGACTGGTCCGTTTTATCGCAACTCGGCAGTAACGTTTGGCCAATTTACGGATGGCATGTCCAACTCCGCTTTGTTTAGTGAAATTCGACGAGGTCCCCACCCTGGATCAGGCAGCTCGTTGCGCGTAATACCGCGAGGCGATATCGAGTACTATGCGGTCGCTACCAATGTCCCGGATGCCGATTGGAACGCAACCAACCGTGTGACCTACGACGTGGCGGTTTGCGACAATCCCGCCACCTCTGCCTGGTCCTATCGTGGCTTGCAATACTATCGTGGTCTGACCGTAGCCACGTTCTACAATCATACACTCAGTCCCAATTCTCGGTATCGAGATTGCGCTGGTATCAGCAACGGACATTTGGCTGCGCGAGGCTTCCATACCGGCGGAGTCAATTTGGCCCGTGGTGACGGTTCGATCACGTTCATATCCGATTCAATCGATCTAGTAACCTGGAAGGCGCTCGGGTCAATCAACGGTGGCGAAGCAGTCACTCTGCCGGAATAAGAGTTACCCCGAGCAACTTTTTTGATTTGCCTTGATACAGTTGAATTCCGATAGAAACGAGAAACACTATGCACCTGAGCCACTTGTCCAATGCATCGTACAGGTCCAGGGTCATTCCTTTGTTTTGCTGCATAGCACTTGCAATGAGTGGCTGTGGTTCAGGAGTGGACCTCGAAAAGACCGTGCCGGTTAGCGGAACGCTATCGTATCAAGGCACACCTCTGGAAGGATACAAGTTGGTCTTTCATCCGGTCGAGGATCGCCAAGGTGCGACTGCCGAAAGTGGAGCTGATGGAAGCTTTGTCATGGGGACGAATGAGCCCGGTGACGGGGCGGCTCCAGGAAAACATCGAGTTTCCATCAACTTTATCGCTGAGAGAATGGAAGGCGAAGCTGGCCGCGAAACCTTTGTCAAACTGACTCCCAAAGTCAAGGTACCTGCCAAGTATAAAAATCCCGATACTTCAGGTATCGAAATCGAAGTCCCTGAAAGCGGTAGCGAGTCGCTCAATATCGATCTACCGTGACTCGCAACTGAAGCTCGCTTTTTCTTTGCACGCATTGCGGGATCATCCGTTATGGCCCTAGGCTGATGTGGTGGTACTTGGCATCACCTAACTGCCAGGTCTTGATATACTAAGTGGGGCTTCAGTTACCGTCTCTGAAGGCCAGCACGAATCTGCGGATGGAAAGTAGTCAAGCGATGCGATGGTTGGTTTTGGTCGTAGGAATCCTGGGCGCGGCGGGCGTCACCGTCGGCGCATTCGCAGCGCACGGACTTGAGGACCTGCTGGTCAAGCAGGGCCTTGAGCCGGACGAGGTGACCAAGCGAGCCGGTCAATGCGAAGTGGCCGTGAGATATCACATGATGCACGTCTTGGCTCTGTTAGCGCTTGCGTGCGACGGTTCGAACATCCCCGCCAATCGGAAACTTTTTGCCAGCATGTTTTTTGTTGGCGGCATAGCATTGTTTGGCGGCGGGCTATACAGCATGGTGTTTCTGGGCGTGATGGGACATTGGGCGATTGTGCCCGCTGGCGGGTTTTGTTTTATCGTCGGTTGGCTGGCACTTGCATCGGCGGCGTTCACGCGACAGACGCCATAGCCGGGAATCGTTAATGAATTTCTCTCGAGACATCTACCATGCCGGTGGCCAATTGCCCTGCTTACATACTTGCGGGTGGTAAAAGCTCTCGGTTTGGTGGAGACAAAGCTCTGGTCGAAATTCAAGGACAGCCTCAGCTTCAGCGACTCGCCCGCCAGCTGAACAACGGAGGGCACCGCGTCCATTTGGTCTGCAACGGCCACTCCAGACACGACCAGCTGCAGTGCGTCGTTCCATGGCTTGATCTGATGCCGATTATTGACAAGGAAGACAGCGCTGGCCCGGTTTCGGGACTGGCTGCTGCACTCGAACATCGGCTAAACCAGCTGGGTCAGGGCTGGATCTTGTTGGTCGCTTGTGACCAACTACGGTGGGAATCAAATTGGTACGTTCAGCTCTCAGAAACCATCTCTGCGCACCATGTTGCGGCCGTATTTCGCGAGCGTGATGGTTCTGCATTCCATCCTCTACCAGGAATGTACCACACGCTGTTGCTAGACCATGTGAAAACTTGCCTAGCGAGCGGCAGGCGATCTCTGCGCGGTCTTCTCGATAACGCCGCTTGTCATTGCGTCCAAGCGGATTGTCCCCCAGGCTCATGGAGCTTCAACACGCGGGAAGAGTTGCAACAACTGCTGATTGATAACAGGTATGATGCGCAGTAAGTGTGCAGCGACGGTAGACTCAATCAGAAAGGGCATGACCTTGGGTAGATTTCTATTCCTTCAAAGCGCGCTGGCGATGGTACTCAGTGCCAGCAGCGCAATCGCCCAAACCAATCCGCTGAATATCCAACCGGTCGCTGGCGGACAGATCCGCGAAGTGGCCAACGAGCAGGAGCTGCGCGGCTGGTTGGAAAACATGGTTTGGTATCACAACTATTCGGCGGCCGAAATCGCGGCAGTGACGGGGATCGCCGAAGAGCAAATCCCTCGCCGATTGGCAGAATTTGGAATCACGGCTGCCAATCGTCCCGCTCGTGCGAATGACAAAATGTTGGTGCTACCGTATCCCGGCGGACGGCATCCTAGAATTGGATTTCTGGACGGGGCGATTGCCCCCCAGCGGGAGACCAAGCTGAGCGTGTTCTGCCCGTGGGATGCAGACAGCTATGCAGTGCTGGATTTCCCAGAGGCCGTTTGGTCCAATTTGGGCCTGACCTATCTGGCGCACACCCACATCGATACGATTTGGACAAAACAACGCATTGCGCTAGAGCAACTGGAATGGCAACAGCAAGATGGCAATTTCACGTTGGTTCGCAGGTTGCCCAACGGAATCGAAATTGGCATCAAAGTTATCCCGTTGCAATCCCAACTGCGCATGAAAATGTGGTTGACCAATGGGACCGCTGCTACGCTCAGCGATCTGCGAGTACAGAATTGCATCATGCTCAAAGGTGCAGCCGGATTTGAGCAGCAAACGAATGATAACAAGGTCTTCAAGAACGGATACGCACTGGTTCATTCCGCAGATAGAAAACGCTGGATGATCAGCTCGTGGGACCCAGGCCATCGCACGTGGGGCAACGCCAATTGCCCCTGCTTGCACGCCGACCCCAAGTTTCCAGATTGCCCGCCGGGTGAAACGCGCTGGTTGCGTGGATGGTTTTCGTTTTACGAGGGGTCGGACATCGAACAAGAGCTGACTCGGATCGAATCAACAGGTTGGAAACAACATCCACTGCACCACGTGACAGGAAATCTAGTGGGCCAGGTTCGCGATGCTGGCTCGAAGGAATTGGTACCCTCCAGGCTCTATGTTCAAAACGTAGAAACGAAGGAGTTCTACTTTGCCCGTAGCACCGCGGTGGCTGGGTCGGCAATAACCTACGACAAGCAGCTGGGACAATCTGCATCCATCGAACGACATACTTCGCTTTCGGCGGATGGGTTCCAATTGGATGTTCCTCCCGGTACCTATAGCGTGACTGCTATGCTTGGCAAAGAGTATCGGCCGACAACACAGATTGTCGAAGTTGGTGGCTCGCGAGTAGAAATTGAACTCCCGCTCGAACGCTTTGCCAACATGGCCGATCGGGGTTGGTATAGCGGAGACACCCATGTACACCGGAGAATGGACGAGCTGCCTACTGCCATGCTGGCGGAGGACTTGAATGTCTGTTTACCCTTGAACTATTGGGTCCGCGACAGTCGAGAAACGCCTACTCAGAGTGAATCCAACCTGGAGCCTGCGCCGATTTACATCGATTCAACTCACGTGATCTACCCGTTGAACACTGAGTATGAAATATTCACGGTCGACGGAAAACGCCACACGCAGGGTGCGGTATTTGTGTTGAACCACCAACAACCACTGCAATTGGCTGCTCCGCCTGTGGCAAAGATCGCCGAGGAAGCGAGGCGTCAAGCTGCGATCTTGGATTTGGACAAGCACTCCTGGAATTGGTCCATGATGATCGTGCCGGTAATGAAGGTTGATCTATTCGAATTGTCCAACAACCATCACTGGCAAACGCAATTTGGCTTTCCCAGGTGGACACTCGAAAACGCGCCGCCCGACTGGCCGGAAATCGAACGTGACGCAGTGGGATTTACAGAGCGGGGATGGACCCATTTCGGCTTTGAGACTTATTACAGTCTGCTCAACTGCGGGTATCGGCTGCGAGTATCCGCTGGCACGGCTTCAGGGGTGCACCCTGTGCCTTTGGGCTATGGCCGTGTTTACGTGCATGTCGGAGATCAATTTAGCTACGACACGTGGATTGACCACCTGAACCGCGGACAGAGCTTTGTAACACAGGGACCGCTTATGGATGTGCGCTTCAACGGTCAATTTCCGGGTGCGACTTGGCGAATGCCCAATTCAGACAACTCCGTGTCTATCACCGGCACGATCGAGTCCAAGAACCCTTTGTCCAAGGTGGAAGTGATTTGCAATGGAGAGGTCGTTGCAGCCGTTAACGGTACCACCACCGTCGATACGCAAGGCGTCACACGCATGCAGCTGAACCATACAGTACGCACGAATGGTTCCAGCTGGGTGGCCCTGCGCTGCTTTGAAACCTCCGAAGACGGTCCGGGTGGCAAGCTGGTGTTTGCGCATACCAATCCCGTGTTCATTGACGTCGATTCCATGCCGCTGCGGCCTCGTCGTCGTGATGTTGAGTACTTTTACGAGCGGATGAAAAGCGAGCTCAATCGAAACGCTGGAATACTATCACCCGTGGCACTGGCGGAATATCAGGAGGCAAAGGCCATTTACGAAAAGCTTCTTGGAGAGGCAGTCGAGTAGTGTTTGGAGAAGCAACTTGTGTATCAAGTACCTTTCTCTCGGAATTTACCTAGTCGAGCTACACGCACCTGCAAAACAGCCGCAATACCCTTCGTAGCAACAGTCCAAGGGCGGTGTACAAGTTGCGAATGAGTTGCACAGGGGCATCCGAGGGTAGTGCCGGTGCCATGTGCAAGTCGTCAGGTCCGTGCGGCCAATGCGACATTCGCTCTGCCATATCCTTGATCCAGTCTGGATTGTGGGGCAGGCCGCCCAAGTTCTTAATCAATTCCCCCGGGACCGCCTTCACTCCGGCGTGAGCACCTACCAGCCCGCCAACGATGGCACCCATCGTACTGGTATCACCACCTAACCGAATGGCCGCCTCGACAGCCCGTCGATAGTTGGTTGGATAGCGGAGGAAACAGTACGCTGCCATAACAACCGTTTTGCTGAAACTGCTGCTGATACCATCGCTCCAACCAAAATGTCGAGCGACTGCAGCCGGACAACGAGACTGTTCCAGGAATGGCTTCAGTTCCTCAAGTTTCTTCTTCGTCTTATCCAATTGGCTGGTCTCAATTAAAACCCCTAGCACGGCATTGGGGTCAAACTTCTCAGGTTTGTTTAGAGAAGCAGCTTCCGCCAGCGCTCCAAGCACCATTGCTGCATCGCGAGCCTGCACGTTGCTTCGCGTAATGACAACCGTTTCATCCGCCCACTTGGTAATGCGATGACCTGTGCCGTGCATCGCCAATGAGCAGAACACAATGCTAGCTCCCGGTGCATTGTCCTCGGAGTTGACCCCCGTATTGATTTTTAGGCGGACAAGCCAGCACTTCAGTGCGCTTCCCAGCGTAGCCCATCCACAACCTATGGGCAGACTGAGCGGATACCAGCTCAACCGCATACGATAGGCTCGTCGAAAATTGCGTAAGTCTGACCGAGAATTCAGTAGGGCTTGGGCTGACATAAGCATCAAGTGCGTGTCGGGGGTGTATATCCCCCCCAGCCATGAAAATCGCAATGGTCGCCTTCCGTATCTCGCTAGCGCCGCACGCCGCGCCATGCCTTTGCGAGGAAATCCGAGCGCATCGCCAACAGCAGCACCGATAAGTGCGCCATGAATCTGATCGCGTCTAAGAGAAGTTGAATGCATGGGCGGTTGGGAAACGTGCAGCTCGGTTAAATCACAAGAATCTCCGGCCGCAACGGATCCATCACCGCACTCGGCAATCAAAGCTTATCACCCCGCCCGAAGAGGGGGCGACCTCAGTGATTTCCCACTGAAGACGTCTTGACCCCAATTCGTTGTCGGTTGCCAGAAAGCGCGCTTCCAAGCTGCATTGCTGGCTATCCTCAATATAATCCAGTCTGGGGGAAAGGCTATCCAGTATCACTAGGTTGCCCAGAGGCTTGCTGCCAATATTGTCGAATCTAATGGTAAAGCTGACGGTGTCCCCTGAATCGGCAATCGTATGGGAAGCGGCTTTGCAAATCCGCAGTGAACATTTGTCTTCGGTCTCGTAAACGTAGAACTCTTCAGCCAACATGGTATCGCGGGTAATTGCTACGTCTTGCCCATCGATCAGCACGCCCAGGGATTCGGGAACATACCAAGTTCTAGCGCTTGCCAAGATGCGACCAAGTACGGCGATCTCGGATTCTTCAAGGCGACCTGTCCGAAAGAAATCAAACGTTTCAAAGGGCACTCTAGCTTCGCTCATCCGGTGCAATTCCAGAATCTGATCGACTGGAACACCAGCTTTGTTTTCCCTGAAGGCATCCAGCAAATTCACCTGAGCCTCACCTGCTGGCGCGACGGGCAGAACAAGACTGCTGGCTAGGCTGCGTTCCTCGAAGCGTTGCGGCGTAGTGGGAGCCAGCATCCGCTGAGTACCAACGGCATGGGCTGCCAGATCGAGCCCCGTTACCTTGCGAACAGACCCGAATCGCGGAGCATAAATCGGTACGCGATTGGATGCTTGAACGCAAATTTGTCCACCCACAGTTTCATAGTAGGCAATTGTATCTGTTGGCTCGACGCCAGCCGCCGACCAATCATCGCGGATTACTGCATGTTGCCCCTGATCACCTCCGTCAAAGATGTACTCCTGAGCGTTGCGAGCGACTTCCGGCGCATTGCAAACCGCACCACATTGCCCGCAGGTCTGTCCACAGTAATCGCCCGAAGCGGAATAGCCGTTGCCCATGGGTACCGGGGTTGAGCAATTGCATGACGCCCCTCGGAAAGGTAACCCCACAGAGGACAGTGCGCTTGCGGCGGAGACATATGCCGATTCTGTGGCCGGTGAATCCTCTCTGAGTGTTTGCGTTTCACTTTTCGCTTCCGTGTATGCAGCAGGCGCAACCTGAGCATTGGCTCCTTTAACCGTGGAACCAGCCAACTCCGGGCTGGTTTCCGAGTCAAGCTGCTGCGTGGGAAGTGGCGAATGCCTGGAAATCAGATTGTCGCCAGTGATGCTACTTAGCGATCCGCAACCGGCTATGCCGACAATTGACATCGCCGTTGTAGCCAGCAAGCGGTGACTGGAGCTGATGAACTTCTGCGGGAACACAGCTATTTCCTTCAGTTGACGTTGAATGCTGCGATGGCGTGTATCAACTTGCATGCAGAGCATTTGCGGCACAAGTTTTTGCGGATACATAGCATTTGGTTCGGATACAAAGTTCTAACGAGCCATTTCTACACGTGGGCTTTCTTCCAGTGGCGGTTGCGAAAACAATTGCTCAGCGGCAACGACCGGAGCCATTTCTGGCCACATACCGTCGCGAACTAGAGCCTCTCGCGTGGGTACCGGCGAGAGCGGCAGCCAGGGCGGACAACCGTATAAGAATCCAGTCAGGTCAGCAGTCAGATCAGCAGGAACTCGCGAACCAATACGCAAGATGGCCACGGGGCGGCCCAGCTGATCGGCGACCTGCAACGCATTGTCAAGCGCGTTGACATTATGTTCTAACTGCTGCCCTGGCTCGACAGCGATTGGATCAGCGACTTCGCCATCTTCGAGATAGATCACTCGAGTAACCAATGCACCCTGGCTAGCGAGCCGCAGGTCTTCATCGGTCAGGGTCACGGGTATTGGATATCGATGTTCTCGGCCTGCTGGCGCGTAGACCCGGTCGATGACCTCAATGGTTGGATACAGTTCTTGACCTGGCTGAAATGGAATGTTCGTGACGCGGACCCGGTAGACGCTGCCCACCAACATGGCTGTAGTTACCGGCGCTTCGAGCGAATGCAGGAATTGCCCTTCGGCCGCCAAGGAGATTTGCAATCCAGCCGGCCCCATGATGGACACGGGTTGGAACGAACCAACGCCACGAGCGCCTCTGGCGATTTGTGCGCTGGCGACGTACCCCGGCGGATCATTTGAATCAAGTAAGTAGTGAACATTGCCCAACCGTTGCGTTGGCGCGACCGGATACTGAGCGAATGCCAATCTAGAGGGAAGGGCAGGGCACACGGCCAAGATTAATACAGCTAGCAAGCCGCGAACCGTGCAACACGGCGACAGAAAATTGGAGAGGCCCTGCGATTCTTGCTTGGGAATACCTGAGGGCCGAAGCATCGGTTGGATTGATTTCATCGTAGACCTATCTCCGCATCCTCGGTGTCACAGCCAATCTACACTGAAATCGTAAGCATCCACGCAGAAGTTTTTTTCCGCAGGATTAACCGCTTTGACGTTATCCACGGCTGTCCAAGTATCAGAAAACTCGTGCGTCGGTGCTTATGATTTCCTCGATGGCCCAACTGGCTCGCAGCTTGATAACTCGGAGCCGACCTTTCCGAAGGCAGGGCTCACAGCGCGTACCAGGGAAACGTTCCATGGTTTGATAACCAGGCCGACACACATGGTCGGATTGTGTATTTGCGAAAAAGACAAAAACGATCGAGAGGCATAGGAGTTCAGCCGTGCGTCTAGCTCACAGCCGCTAGTCATTCCCACACCGCATTTGCTGATTGGGACGACTCGGTATTTATGACTCTCGATCGCCTCACCCATTCGCGTTACGTTTTGACAGTACTCTCAGAAAGGGCGCGATCTTCAAAGTCGAAGATCGCACCGATCGAGATGTTCGTGTTCGCTATTGTGGTCGCCCGGCGTTCATTCGACAGAGCAACCTCTCAGGAGAGGTTGCTCGCTCTAGCTGGTGCAACTGCATGTAAGCGATTCGTTTGCCAGTTCAACTAGCCGTGCTCAGGCGATCACTCGGGAGGGCAGTAGGCTGCCCCGGAAGCACCTGGAACCGCCTGACTTCCTCGAGCAAAACCTGGGACGCCTGAGGGAACCCCCGGATGCACATTGCTCTCCGTCACACGTACTCGGCTGACAGGAGCTGGATAGCTTTGGCCGGGATTTTGACGAACGTTGATCCGCATGTGACCAACGGGATCAGGAATATTCATCCGCGTCGTGTTCCTCATTGTATGCTTGGTCAAGCCAGCAGGTGTACCCAACGGGATGTGCGGAGGACCTACCAACCCAATCGGAGTTCCGGAGGAAGTCATGCCATACTGGGGAGCAGTCACGCCAGCCACATAGCCTGGTAGCGAAGCTGGTACGCCGCCGGGCAGCATACATCCGTCTGGCCCGCACATCATTGGCATGCCAGCCATGCCTGCGTAACCGCCCATGCCAGCTCCCGACATTTCTATGTCTTTGTTGCCGATGCGAACGATTGACAGGATAGATCCTCGGCGATCTGCCTCTACGATTGGATCCAAGCCTGGCTCCAGTCGGTTACTTACCAAAACGTCGACGCCGACCAAGGCATCGCCCTGGAATTCAGGATCGGGCAGATAGATAACCTTCGTGACAAAGTTTCCTGTCAAGACTTGTTCAAAGTCGTCGACGGTAAACTGAATCGGAATTGCATTGTGAGCCAAGTAGGCCGCCGTACGTGGGTTGCCATTCGCGACCTCGACGGTCGGATACAGCTCAACGCCTTCGCGACCCTGAATGTTGGTCAGCTTCAAGCGATAGATTCCACCCTGCGGAAACTCGAGACGTCCGGGAACGTACAGTGGTTCGCTGCCGAAGGTGCCGTCGCCTACGACATCGTAATGCAGCTGCATGCCTTCTGGGCGATTGAACAGGACTTGCACGCTGCCGCCTGCTCCCGGCATCATCATGCCACCGCTGCCGTCACCGCCACCACAGGCGACGCAGCCAGCTGGAACGACGCTGTCCATTCCCATTTCCATAGCGGAAGCTGGAATAATCTCGGGGCCCAATACCCCTGGTCCTGGTCCGCCAACGCCAGGCCCAGGCTCAGCCAATCGCTGAGCAGGCGGCGAGTTGTGCCGAACCGTTGTGCAGCCGGAAAGGCAGCCAATAGCTACCACGGCTAGCGAAAGGAAAACTCGCATTTTCATGCCTAACCCCCTAGTTTGGGCAAAACGTCCGGTTTCGAATCCGGCGCCCGCCGCTTATCGAAACGATCCTGAGTGAGTGTTTTTTGTCGGCGAACGCTTTTGCGTAGGTATTCGCCTGGACGGCCAACGAGCAGCCCACCTAGAATCCGCAGCTGATCGCAGACGACCAACCCCTCCAGGTGCATATCCTTGGCCTGAAACGCACGACGCGCGCAGAGCCCATAGAACCCGCGCTCGCGAACAGTCTCTGTGGCATTATGTTCGGCGCTGCATCACTGTTTTCTTTGACAAATCCGGCATAACCCGACTATGTGGCGAAGATTACCCAGCGGAATTGCTGCTATTGGCTTAACAGCAAATCACTCCAGCGCCCGCTACAAAACTCTGCGTTTGGCAAGTCTGTCGCTTCTCTGCATTCGTTTTCCCCCTGCGTGTCTGACAATTTTCAGCTGGTTGTTGACAATAGGAATGTCAGTTCCGGCAGCCGGACAATCGCCTGCTGCCACGACATTGCGTCCAGGGGACGACGCGGCGAGCATCCTGCAATTGTCACTCTTGGACAGTGTCTGGGGACGGCCTGTTTACAGCAAAGTGCGGCAGAGTATTTCGATTTTCGACAAACAGATGAGCGGCATTGGCCACTACGTCCGCGGCGGAAGAGGTAGCGGCAAATTGAAGTTCGAATTGAGGTTTTCTGCCCATGACCATTTGAACACCCTACTGCAAGTATGCGACGGCCAACGACTTCTAACGATCGAAGACAATGGCCAGCAACGCACGCGAGTTGAAGTGGACTTGGCCAGGATCCAAGCGCCGCTATCCCGAAACTACGATTCCGTGACGGACCCCATCGTTTCGATGTATCTTGCTGTGGGAGGTCAAGCCGAAGTTCTGCGCAAGTTGTGTCAAATGTACCAGTGGACTTACGTTCGCAATGGCAAAGTAGAAAAAACGCCGGTGTGGCTACTGTCCGGAAGCCTCCGCACAGAACCTCCCCAGCAACGCTCACTCGCAGAAGTCGACATCAGGCTGTTTGATGAGAATAAATCGGGCTTGCTACCAACCCATGTGGAAGCGTCGATTGGGACGAGCGACTCGGAGTTTCCTTTTTGGTTGCATCGATTAGTGCAGACTCGCGGCCCTGCCGAGCCGTCACCCAGCGGTCGCTCATTCTCCATCAGAGTTTTGACCGAATGGGCCACGCCCGTCGCCATGACACCCGATCAACTGACGAGTGACATCTTTCACGCCCCCCCCGCAGCAGGTGAGCAGTTCTCAGACGAAACAAGTCGTTACCTGCCTCCCCAGCCAGCCTTTCAAGCTCAATTGCCAGCACCATTGCACCATTGAAGTTCTTTGTAAAGACGCGAAGCAAATGTTGCAAGCCATCCAGCGAGCTGCTTTGCATCTGCATCGGGGTACAGGGTCGGTCGGCTCCCGAAGAGGCACTTGAAGTTTCAAAAGCGGCCGTGGCGCCAACGGGTCAGGAGCTGGTGGGGACGTTTTCGACGCTTCCTCCTCGGACACGCCAAGTCCGTTGACTGCGCCGCATACCATGCCGGGAAAAACAGAAAAAGCCAAGATGCAAGGAAAAAGCGGACACAGCGCGTGTCCGCTTTTTCTTCCGCGTCATTAGCCTTGGCGTTAGTGATGCCAGCGGCATGCTGCTGTTGGATGTGCGGAATCGGTGTTGGTCCGAAGAACTGCTCTCGCAGAGTCTGACAAACGTCGTGGCGATTAGCGAGGAGTGCTGATTATTGCTTGTCGGCCGCCTTCTGAATTTCTTTTTCCCGCTTCTCTCGCAATTCTACGTAGTAGCTTCCAATTGGCGTAAGCTTAACTGACTTGGCCAAATCAGTACCATCTTCCAGTTGGCGTATCCCAAGAATCTCAAGATATCCATTGTCTCGGAGGAATCGCAGATCGTCCACGAAGTCGTCGTTCTTGTTAAAGATGTATTCCGTTCCTGCTTTCTGCGCGTAATAGATGCTTCGCAAATGATAGAACAGCCAGTGCGCCATTGAAAAAATGACGAGATCGTCAATGATTCGTGCCTGATCCTCGATCTGTTCTTGCTGTTCTTCGACGGTCGCTTTAACCTCACGAAAGACTACTTCCCAGCCTCCTGGAAACGTTGCCCTTTCGAGGACCGTCGCAAGCCAAGGGAGAATCGCTACTATGGCAAGTACAACTGTGATTGCGTCAATCGAAAGATCGGGCCAAATCAGATGTGCAACAAGCAAGTTGGCGGCGACGACCGAGATTGCGAACTTGATGTGCGTGGTTTCTCGCATGCTCTTTCAGCGCTCGTCCGTTAGAGAATCAGGGAGCCATGCAACGTGTGGTTAACTGGAAGCGAGGACAACGTGTTCCATTCACATTAACGCTTCTGAGCGGCCGGTTCAACGGTTCATCTTTAATCAATGAGGAAATTCTGCCTCCGTGCGAATCACTCAAATCAATTTTTGAGATTGGTCAATCGGACCCCCGATGCAACGGGGTCCGAGCTTTGTCGTAAGCAAGCAGTTGACAGGCAGGATGCCTATCCTACGACCGGAGGTTGATTGGCCGGGTGCCTACCCTACGACAGAAAGCCATGATCAAACGATTAAATCAAGGTGACCTTGCCGATTTCATTTCTTACGCCAGCCCACGAATGTTAAACCAGGGGGAATAGGGCATGCCCACGAGAATGACTTTCCTTTGGAGAACCGGTTTTGGGTGGGTACCTGGCTTCGAATCTTTGCCCAATTCGGTTTAACGGATACACTATTCAAACGGGTGAATTTCGCGGTAAGGCATTTGGACATCGCAACTTGTTTTCGCAACCGCACCTAAGGCTACTGCACAACGCAACGTCCCCAAGTTGCCAGGATGCCGAATTGACTCAGGCCTTAAAATCGCACTGCGTTTCAAGATCACCTGAAAACGGTCGAAACTCAACTTACTGTCCCTGGGTCGGCAGTTTGGAGCAAGTGCCGCATGGAATTGGATTTTTTGCTGCCGATAGCATTTAAATTCTGGCGGAACCTCACGGCGATCGCTGCTCAAATTCCCACTTTCAAGCACAGATCGGCAGCAATTACTGCAACATATTGCCCAGTTGAAAAAACAACTTTCGCATACGGAGATCAAACAAGCATGGCTGCATTGTCACAAACTCGCTCCGGTCGTCTCAATCGCCAGATCCGCTATTTCACCTGGATCTTTGCCGCGTTTCTGTTGGTTGGCGGCAATCGGTTGTTTTCGCAGGAACGAACGGGAAACTCAGCTTCTTCGAATCGGCAAGCGATCGCTTTCTACTCCGACGCGGCATCGTTTCAAAATAATGGTGCCTTCAAATTAGCAATCGAAGAGTGGGAAAAGCTACTCAACAAATACCCCAATGATCCCTTGGCTAGTAAAGCTTGGCATTACCTTGGCATTTGCCAAGTTGAGCAGAAGGATTACGCCCGCGCAATCACTGCGTTTCAAGAGGCGCTCAAAGACCAGTCGCTGGAACTGCGGGAGGAAGCGCTGTTCAATCTCAGCTGGAGCCAATTCACCTTTGCCCGTCTTCAGCCGACGGGCTCTCGCCAGCAATTAGCCGGACTGGCAGAGGCCAAAACAAGTCTGCGCAGCCTTCTGCAGCAGTTTGGTGAAGGTCCCTTTCGGGATGAAGCTCTTTTTTACTTGGGGGAAATCGAGTACTCGCTAGGCGAAAAACGAGCTGCGATCGCCAACTACGAAAAACTGCTGGGTGACAAGAACCTGGCAAATTCGAATCTGCGTCCCGATGCTCGCTACGCGCTAGCGGTGGCCTACGAGGAGCAAAAGCAGCTTGCACTGGCGCGGAAGCAGTACGAACAATTCCTGCAGGAACATCCAGACCATCGATTGAAGAACGAAGTTCGAGTTCGCTTGGGCGATATTCTGATTGCAGACAGAAAACTGAATGAAGCTTTTGAGTTGTTGAATCGATCGTTGACTGAGAGCGATGAGCCCACAGTGTCGGACTACTCCCTCCTGAGACTTGGATATGTGCTCACCCAACAAGGAAATCCTAAGCAGGCCCAGAATTATTACGAACGCCTCCTGCAATCGCACCCAAACTCGCCGCACGCAGCAGCAGCTACCATGTCTTTGGGACAGCTGCTTTATCAGGAAGGGAATTATGAGCAGTCCATAGCGACGTTCAAAAAGCTCTTGGAATCCAAGGGCGAACAAGCTGCTGAGGCTGCTCATCGAATTTCAATCACGCTTCTCAAACTGAACAAGCCTCAGGAGGTGTTGGACTTACTCGAGACGGTTCTTCCGTGGTCCGGCGAAACGGCGATTGCCCCCTCAATTCAGATGGATTACGCCGATGCTCTTTACGCGATTCCTAGCCAGCTGGAACGTGCGCAGAAGGCCTATGAACAGATTGTTACGCAAACTCCGGATAGCCCTTTGGCGCCCCGCGCCGCCTACAACGCGGCATTCGCAGCCTTACAACGTGGGCGTTTGGCGGAGGCGCGTGATTGGGCGGAGAAATTCTTGGACAAGTACCCGCAAGACCCTTTAAGGAACGATGTTGCTTACATTGCTGCAGAGGTCTTATTGCAGCAGGGCGAATTCCAAGCCGCAGCCAAGGCTCTAGACAAGCTGCGAAAGTCTGCCCAGGGTGACGCCAGCTTGCCGCTGTGGACCTTGCGTCAAGCCAAGGCTCACTACTTGGCTGGCGAGTACCAACCCGCCCAAGATGTGTTGCAAGCCCGATCGATGCGATTTGAGCAAGACATACAGAAAGCAGAAGCTGAGTTTATCATCGGTGCCAGCTTGCTGTACCAAGACAAACTTACTGAAGCTGTTTCCCAACTGACGAATAGTCATCGCACCAGCGATTCTTGGGCCTCGGCCGACGAAGTTCTGCTGCTACTTTCCGAGGCCCAACAGCGTCTCAAGGACAATCAGGCTGCTCGGCAAACGCTGCAGAGACTGTTGCAGAAGTACCCGAACACCAGACTCAAGTCTCAAGTTGAATACAAACTGGCCCAATTGTCTGCTGCACTTAACGAGTTTGACGAAGCCATTTCGCAATACGAAAAAATTGTCGAAGATCCCGCTGCAGACGGGCTTCGACGTTTCGCATTGTATGGGATTAGTTGGTGTCTGATGCAGCAAGAAAGATATCAACCCGCCTTGGATTCGCTCGTCCCACTACTGGCAGAGCAAGACAATGATTCTATCGCTTCGGAAGCTCTCCTGGCCGAGGGCGTCTGCTTGCGCAAATTAGCCCGCCCTGAGCAAGCGGTTGGATCGCTTTCAAAATTTCTGCAAACCACTCCAACTGGCAACTCACTTGGCAATGGATTGTATGAATTGGGGATGGCGCAAACCGAGTTGGGTCAGCTGGACGCCGCGACAGATACCTTTGAACGAATTATCCAGGATGTCCCGAACTATCCAGCCCTCGACAAAGTACTTTATGAACTCGCCTGGAATTACGAAGAGAACAAGAACGAGGAGCAGTCGGGCAAGTTCTTCATGGAGCTGACTAGCCGCTTCCCAACCAGCGATCTAGCGGCAGAAGCGAATTACATGCTTGCCCAAAGAAATTACGACAACCAGGACTACGGCCAAGCGATCAAGACATACGAAACCGTTCTGAAACAAACCGATTCACCGGAATTGATCGAGAAAACACTTTACAAGTTGGGGTGGAGCTATTTCCAGGACAAGCGTTACCCTCAGGCGGTCGAGCAATTCCGCAAGCAGTCCCAACAATTTCCTTCAGGGCCGTTGGCGGTGGATGGCTTGTTCATGCAAGCCGAATGCGAATTTAATGAAGATCGTTTTGAGGACGCTCTGAAAGGTTACGTGAATGCTCGTCAGACACTCGAGTCGAACCGAGACACAGCTGCCTCCAGTCAGGTACGCACGCTCATCTATCTGCATGGTGCTCAGTGTCATCGCGAGCTGAAGAACTGGGATCAGTGCGAGGCGTGGCTCAAGACAATTGTTGAGCAACCGTCGGAAAGCCCTTACAAACCGATCGCTCTCTATGAAATGGGATACTGCAAACAGAGCCAAAATCAATTTGACGAGGCTCTCAAGTTTTATGGGGAAGTTGCCAACAATTATCGCAATGAGTCTGCTGCACGCGCGCGTTTCATGATGGGTGAAGTCTATTTCTCTCAGAGAGATTTCGTCAAAGCCATCCCAGAATTCCAGCGTGTCATGTATGGATTCGGTGGAGACAAAGCTCCTCCCGAAATCAAGAATTGGCAAGCCAAGAGCGCCTATGAAGCCGCGCGATGCAGTGAGGTTCTCATCAAGGATTTGGGCGGAAACGCGCGAGAACAAATCATCAAGACGGCCCTTGATTTCTATAGTTTCATTGTCGAAAAGCACGCCGCGCACGACTTGGCGGCCCAAGCACAGAATCGACTAGGCGAGCTGCGAAAGCTGCGATAGCCTCGGTCTCTCGCCGTCCGAGCCGGTCTATTATGAGGCACGTTTCATGTTGTCATGCAAGATTCCCAGTATCAGATTGAAGCTGCCTCTGCGCGCTGTTGTGCTCTGCTGGACGCTGCTAGCTGGCTTGCCAAGTTTTAGTGGCGGCTATAGCTATGCTCAGGAATTGGAAGACAGCGCTGTGGCTGGCGGGGATACCACACTGACGCCCACGCAATTGCAGGAACTGGCCAACGAAGCAGCCCGCAATCGAGCATCCTCCGAGCTGGAATTGTCGGCACCGCGACCGACTAGCAGTCTTAATTTTCTGGCGCTGTTAATTGACGGCGGCCCACTGATGATTCCCATCGCGCTGATGAGTTTGTTGGTCGTGGCCATTTCGCTAGAACGTTTCTTTGCACTGCGCAGTCAAAGTCTGCTGCCCAAGGGATTGCGTCGCGAGATTCGCCGATGCTATCAGGATGCGAGTCCCGGAAGGCCCGAGAATCTATGGAGCGCAGCCGAAAAGTATCCATCGGCTGCCGCGAGAATCTTGCAAGACCTGCTCTTGAAAATCGGCCGGCCCATCCCCGAGGGTGAAGAAGCTATTCGAGAAGGCGCTCAACGCGAAGCCGACTACCTTTATGGCAACGTGCGCTGGTTGACTCTGGCCGCTGGCGTGACGCCGTTGATCGGGCTGCTGGGTACCGTGTGGGGTATGATCTTGGCCTTCTACGATTCGACTCAGCTAGGGGCTGGAATGAGTAAGTCTGAACATTTGGCCGAGGGTATCTACGTGGCACTCGTTACGACCCTTGGCGGCTTGGCAGTTGCCATCCCCGCTGCCATTTTCGCGCACTATTTCGAGGGCCGCATCACGCGCGTGATCGCACAAATTGAGCTGGAATTGCACCGGTTAGTGCCAAGATTTGAATCCTGGGAGGGACGAACTCGCTTTGACTTGGATGTCAAGGGTTTCGCTCAGCGTCCTATGGAATTTACTTCTGCCGCGCCGCCAAACCCTCCCGCAAATTCCCTGCCGCTCAATCCATCGCAGGCCAATCCATCGCAGGGAGCTCCAGCCGCTGGCAAGCCACCTCCACCTGCCGGTGGCTCCCGGTCGCCTGTGCGGCATATCGAAATTCAACGAGATACGGTCTGAGGACCGGAAGCAGACGATATCTTCGATCCGTGCGAATGAAACTTATACAATTACGACTGTTTGACCGAAGCATCCAAGCTGGACGTGACCACTATTAATGACAGTTCAACTTAAACGTGGACAAGTATTAAGCGTCCTGAGTATGACACCGATGATCGATGTCGTATTTCTATTGCTTATCTTTTTCTTGGTGGCATCTCGCTTAAGCCAAGAGGACACTGAGCTTGACGTGCCGTTGCCCTCGGCCGCCAATGCCATGCCCATGACGGAGGAACCGCAAGAATTAGTGGTCAACATCGACCAGCAGGGCTCCCTATTTGTCAATCGCCGACAGCTGGACGCGGAGGAATTCGAAACGATGCTGCGTCAATCCATCGCCAATAATCCCTTGGGCCAATCCGTCATGATTCGCGCAGATCGACGAGTTCCATTGCAGAGCCCTGTGGATGTGATGGACATATGTCTGAAATGCGGCGCGGCATATTCGCTGTCAATCGCCGACAAGGAATCTTAACCGATTGGTTGGGAATGACTCAGCAATACCGACTTTCAGAACTGGCAGGCATCGATCAGCGAGACGATAGGGCATCTTCCTTCTGGCCTATCAACCTTGTCCTGCTTGCCCTCGGTGCGGCGATCCTCGGAACCGCCTTCTACTTCCTGGATGAACAGGAGTCACGGTTACTTTACAACCCGTGGACCTATGCCATCGCCACTCCAGTCATGCTGCTTGGGCTGTCGATGCTCTTGCATAGTTTTGTGAGTCGCATCGTCGAGAAATCCATGCAGTTGGCCTTCTTGTCTAGCGTGCTTATTCACTTGGGGCTATTGATCTACGCAGTAAACATTGTCATTTTCTCCCGCGCATGGCCGGACGTCATCGAGGCCCTAGCAAAGCAGCGCCATCAATTGCAGCGTGAGACTCTGCTGGCCAATCAATACCACCATTTTTCCAACAACACACAACCAGGCGTGAAACCCGACTACTTACGATTTGTGCCGACGCGCCATCAGCCTACGGAGATGGAACTCGCTGATTCACCGGCGTTGCAGTTGACTCGCTCGGAACGGGCCGATTTAGTAAGCCCCTCGCCTGCTCTACCCAAAACCGTGGACTTGCACCTGACGCCAAGGAAGCAGGAAGCCTATTCGACGCCCACATCAAATGAAAGTATCGCGTCACTTACTCGCAGCGAACTGAACGTCGACAGTAGTTCATTTTCGGAAATTGCAATCCAAAACATGTTGCCTGCTGCAGTTGATACAACACCTCTGCCTCAAGTAGTTCCCAGTGCCACTGAACGTCGTCAATCTACTGATCGCGCAGAACTCGCACCCGTTAATCCATCTGTTGTGGCAGCTGTGCCAAGCTTGCTGCGGCCAGACCTTTTAGCCCAACGCAATAGCACTCGTCTGCCGCTGACCGTGCAGCAACCTAGCACTCAGTTCGCGCGAAGTCCGGTAGCGCCCAGCTCGATCGCAAATTCGAACCCCATTGCTGCTCCCGAAATTGCTCCCATGCGGGAAGCAGCAGATCTGGCGGCCAATGCTTCCTTGGGAGAAAAGCGTCGCGCTTCGTCTACTGCAAGTATCGCTGCCTTGAATCCGGCCTTGCGGCAAGCCACGACATCGAATCCGCTACCGACAGTCAGTCGCCGGGAGAATACGGGAAACTCGGACGAAGCGTTCATTAGCAGTGACAGTTTGGCTGCGTTACCGAAAGACAGCGCCGGTGGGCGAATCGGAATTGCCTCGCCAACTTCAATACCGGTCGCCGGAATCGAATCGTATGCCAGTGAGCAGAGAACACTCGACATCTCCTCACCAGTGGTAAAAACCGCGAGAAAGTCAGACACCCAGCGGTCGAGTGCGTCGTTTCCGCTTGATGGATTGCCCGCTGCCCCAACGTGGAACGGCGCTCCGAACCTGAGCACCTCCGTTTCGGGTAAGTCGCCGTTGGAGCTGAGCCAGACGACGATCGACGCAACTGCCAGCTCGGTGGACGATGCGGGACTTTATGCTAGTGGGCGAGAATTCACGCGCTCCGCCTTGGGGGCCCCTGGGCCATCATTCACTGTAGATATCGCGCCGTCAACTGATTCCATTGAGGTGCAATCTCAGCTCGCTGCCTCGGGTATCGGCGACCTTGGCCCCACGAATCAAGAACCCGAACCGGGCCACAAAAGAACGCACCGCAACCACGATACCAGCATCATGCTGGCTGGCCCAACGAGCCTGGCGGTTGTCGAATTTTCAACAAACGAGCCTGGCGCGCATGTGTCTGAAAGTGAGCTAACCCTTCCCGCGACGCTTGCCAGGTCTCAGGACGATCTTGAAGCTGAGGTACTGTCCGACAGCGTTGGCAGTGCTGCCCCGCTGCGCAGAAGTCCCACTGGAACCGCCGCACCACAAGCAAGCAGGATTGAAATCCCGCAGGAACTGGACACAGCAATTGCGTCCAATCAACCTTCCAGTCCCATGCCTCTTCAAGCGACTGTGCCAAGTCAACGTTTGGAGGCGATGCCAAGCCCGCAGTCGAAAATACTGGATATCGAAGCAGAATTTGGGGTCGGCGGAGTTGGCCTAACGCCTGAACAAGTAGGACCGCTGTTGGCTCGGCGAAACGAACTGGTGGATATGGAGCTAGCTCCGCAGTTCCATTCACAACGATTTGCTCGCCAGGACATTGGTGGCCCCCTGGCGGCCGGGTCAAAAATCGCGATTCCTAAACCTGCCTTTCAACAGCGGCTGGATCGCTTGGAAGATCGTAGAGAACAAGATGCGACTATCATGCAGCCTCAAACGGAGTTAGCCATAGAGCGAGGATTGGAATTCCTGGCTCGCCATCAACGGCCGGACGGATCGTGGAAGTTGCAAGATTTTGACACAGACTTGCTGATTCGCAGCGATACGGCTGCAACCGCTTTGGCGCTTTTAGCTTTTCAAGGTGCTGGTTATACGCACAACCGGTTCAAGTACGCCGACACGGTCAACCGTGGGCTACAATTCTTGATAGGGCAACAAGCGAGTAACGGGGACTTGTACATTCGACAGGACCCTGCCTCAGACCAAAATGCATGGCTCTACTCTCATGCCATCGCGTCGCTGGCGATGTGCGAAGCATACGGCATGACCCAGGACGAAAACCTGCGGCGGCCAGCGCAGAAGGCCGTCGACTTTATGTTAAGTAGCCAGGATCCTCGGCGTGGCGGCTGGCGCTACCGACCGTCGATTGGTTCGGACACGAGCGTAACCGGCTGGTTCATGATGGCCTTCAAGAGTGGTCAACTGGCCGGACTAGACGTCGATGCCCAGTCTTTTGCAATGATCAAACGCTACTTGGATTCAAGCCAAGTCTCACAAATTGAGCCGCATCTATACCGCTACAATCCGTTTGCGGCAAATACGCCACAACAACGCCACGGTTTGGAGCCAACGGCAGTTATGACCAGCGTTGGTCTGTTGATGCGATTGTACCTTGGCTGGAATCGTGAAACGCCTGAAATGATCGCCGGTGCGGATTACCTACTCACACACCCACCCGCACTGGGAACACCTGTGAATTCTGCCCGTGATACCTACTACTGGTATTATGCAACTCAAGTCATGTTCCACATGCAAGGCTACCATTGGAAGCAATGGCGCGACGAACTCTATCCGCTGCTGGTGAACGATCAAGTTCTAACTGGCGAGTATGCTGGCAGTTGGAATCCAGTATCGCCCACGCCGGATTTGTGGGCTCGATATGGTGGTCGGCTGTATGTGACCACGATGAATCTACTTTCACTGGAAGTCAGTTACCGACATCTGCCGCTTTACGAAGCCACCTCGCGGTAGTTGCTGCCGTGGTGGTCCAAGTAGTTCTCTAACTAGCTAGACACGCAATTTAAGTCGCTCGCCAAGGCGCTGTAGCGTCTCGCTGGAATCGCTGGAACTAAGCCGGACGTGCAATAAGCTGAGAACAGAGCGGTCATTCCAGGCCTGCTCGATCGCTTCGATGAATTGGGATTCCGTTCGAATGTCGTAACCTCGCCCGCCGCGCAAGACCGAAGTCAACTGACTGTATTCCCAACCGTGGATGTCGTTGTATTTCCATACGCCTTCGTGAAGGAAACGCTCCGTGCCGTAGCCCTGGTTGTCGAGCACGATCACGATAGGCGCGAAGCCGTTGCGGATACTGGTCGACAACTCCATGCCAGTCATTTGAAATGCGCCGTCGCCGCATATCACCACGACGCGTTTTTCTGGGCAAGCCACGTGAGCTCCGACACTTGCAGGAACCGAAAAACCCATCGAAGTGTAGTATGCCGCACTGAGAAACTCGGTCCGCCCACGAGAAATCAATTCAGTTGCTGCGAAAAGCGAATCGCCAATGTCGGCAATGACAATTGTCTCATCGTCCAATTTGGTGTTCAGATAATCGATTAGTCGCATGATGGAAATCTGGGCCTCGGCAACGACGTTAAATGGAGCGACTTGCTTGTCGGCCCAGTCAGGAACCGCTCGAGTTGACCGTGTCAGCGGCTGTTTTCGCAGCTGGATTAGAAATTCATCCAAAGGCACATTATGGTAATGGTGGTAGCGAATGCGAAGCTGTTCACTAGTGGCATAAATGCATTTGTTGGGATCGAGGTTGGCGGTGAAGACTCCCAAGTTCAGGTCCGTCATGAATGTACCCAACAACAGGATCAAGTCGCTTTCCTCAACAAACTCAGTAACTTCCTGTTTGCCCAAGGCACCTTCATAGATACCTAAGCACAGTGGGTGTGTCTCACGAATTACGCTCTTGCCCAGTAACGTAGAAGCCACAGGGATGTTCGTCTGCTCAGCTAGTTCGATCAACGCGTCCTGCAACCCGAACCGATGCAGTTCAACGCCAGCCAAGATAACTGGCCTTTCCGCTGCGGACAGCAGGCGAGCCGCCTCACTGACCGCTTCTTCCACCACTTGCGGCTCGCTATTGGCATGCGGCAGGTGGTAGGGGTAAATGGCATCGGGTATCACATGCACCATGTCACGGGGGATATCGATGTAAACGGGTCGCTTGTAACGAGCGCAGGCATCAAGCACACGATCAATTTCGCGAAAGGCCACGGTAGGATCGGACAATTCTGTTACCGCGATGCACAATTTTTCGAAGACTTCAATCTGTGTATGAAAGTCACGCACCATATGATGCAACAAGGGACTATTCAGTCGCTCAGACATGCCAGGCGATCCGGTAAGCATGACCACCGGCGATTTCTCTGCGAACGCACCCGCGATGGAATTGCAGAGACTCAAACCACCGACGCAATAGGTTACGCAAACCGCCCCCATGCCTCGCAGCCTGGCATAGCCGTCAGCCGCAAAACCAGCGCAGTCTTCGCGTGTGCAGCCATAGACGTTCAAAGGGCTCGATTCCAACATGCTGTAGAAAGAAAGCACGTAGTCACCGGGAATGCCAAATACGTCATCAATACCATAATCCTGCAGACGGTTGATCAGATAGGCCCCGATCGACAGCCCTGCTGATGAAGTTGCCGAAGCTGGCGATGGTTGAATGCCTGTACGATTAGGCGATGTTGTGCGCGCGTTCATCTGTGGATCCTCCTGTTCCAATCATAGCGGTCTAGAACAGAAAGCCAATCCACCGGCGGGAATCCGCCATACTCTACTGGCGAGTATCAGCAAGCAAGCCTAATAGAAAAGCCGCTGGACGTTTCCGCGAAGTATCTGCTGGCCAAGTTCAATGGCCCGCGTTTCCGTCCACCCCATACCTTGAACAAAGTGATTGCTCAGCACGCTAGCCAAACACCTCTTGAACATCGCAAACTTGGGAAGTGCAAATTCCAGTTTGTACATGTCGCTGTAGTAGCCGACAATCTTATTCCGGGGCACCGCCTCTAGGCGAGCTTGCAAATCTTTCGAAATGAAGGAAGGTGTATTGCTGTACCACCAGTGTCCGTTGCAAACGACGTTGGGAAAAATCCAGGCGTAACTGACCAATTCCTGATTCGTAACACTTGCCAGCACCGAGATGGGAAAGGTCACCTGTGGAAATGCATTGAATAATTCCTGGTACTGAATCAGGGACACGCGGCTATCGTAGAGATCCTGACCTTGAAAAACACCCGACGGGTACACGGCGCGATTGACGCCGATCATCAAATCAAATGGCAGACCAAATCTTTGGCAATTTTGGGCAAGTTGCCAGAACACCCAGTACCCCAGCACTTGTCGTGAATCGGCGGATGCTTCGCTCGAGGACATTAGCTGGCTCAAGGCCGCTTCGGCATCACATTCACTAACTTGCACCGGTGAGAAGCTTGGCGGTAGACTGATAGCACAGGCTCTCGCTCCACGCGAACAGAAGTGTTCAAAACGTTGGACTAGCGCAGCGGCCAGATCACCAAGTGTATGGATGGAAATGGACGATGCGGCTTCCAATCGCTGCCGAACTTGATCTCGCCAGAAATGAAACACGAGCTCGTCGGTGCGAAGGCAAGGCACATAACGTTGGGTATCGAATCCCGCCAGACTGTCATCGAAGTCATTTGTCAAGAACACTGACTCTAGACCAGACAACCGCAAGACCTGCTCTTCCCAATCAGTTTGGTCGAACTTGGCCTGAGCCGCATCAAACACGGATTCCCAGTTGGATGCATCAATGCGTTCAACGTCAATACCAAACAGCTCGCGAGCCGCTTCCAAAAGCCAACTGAATTGCACGGTATTGTCGATGTGGCCTAACCCCTCGACCAACCGCCCCACCTTCTCTTTTGGCGTAAGACCTTGTTCCTCAATGCGAGCGCGCGGCATGCCCGCCGAATGCGCCAGCTCCGTGTAATAGTGATAGCCCAGGATGTCAGCCAAAGAGGTGCTAGCCGGGCTGAGCGGGTTGATATGAGTGTGGGGGTCGATAAGAACCAATTGGTTCAATTCGTCGAACAGACGCTGTGACAGTGCATCGGACATGAGTTTCGTTTTATTTATTAGGCAAATCGATTGGGGGAGCTGCGTAATCGCGGTTCAGCCAGTTTGGTGGAGACTCTCACGACAATACACAGAATCGAGGACTAGTTTTATGCGTTTGCCCTCCCGGCGCAAAGATGGCCAAGTCCCACGGAATCCCGCCGATACCTAGCCCGCTTGCCTCGCGTTCCGTCTCGCGCTCGCGAGGATCGCCCAGGCAAGCTACTCATACTGCCGATCGATTGCTGCCAATCGATGCTATCCGACCGCAATCTCCGTACCGGTCGTATTTGCCCAACTGTCAGAATTTCACCCATTTCCTGAATTCTGTGGCAATTCCCTGCTTTCCTGAGTCACAATCGCGTTAGATCTTTGCTTCTCGACGTATTCTGGGGGTAGAATAGGGCTGCCCGCCATTTCTTCAGCTCCAACGGTCAAGTTTTTGATACTCGAACGATCGTGGCTAACGCCAGAGCGGCTACTTACGCGGAAAAACCTCTGCGTGAACGCTTGGGACTGGATTGTCGGGTGCGCGCATTCGGGTGCATAGCGTTCATCGCGCTGTCTAGAACTCAAAGAATATTCCCTGTTGAAATCTCATCCTTCTTGAGCATGGGAGAAGGTGATGGACGAAGTAGCATCGCGAGACTCCTTAGTTGATCCAACCGATCCCCAATGCAGCGGGCAAGCGTTGGGTGACGACGAACAAGAACAGATCACCACGAGCAAGTCCGAACCCAGCTCGCGATCGCGGGCCTCCAAAGATGGCGGTGCACTGCATCTTGCTACTTCAACGTTCTTCAGTTTGGTGATGGTGCTGGCTCTGCTGCTGTTCGCCCGCACACTCGTCCCATCGATAGTAGAAAGCGTGCGCTACAGCTGGCACTTGGGGCAGCTGAGAGCCGAATATGAGTTGAGCGGCCAACGCCTGAGCAATGTCTCTCTCGATTCACTGGAAACCGTTTCCGAGCTGGTAAGCCAACGGGTTGGTCCGTCGGTGGTGCACATCAACGTCTTGCGGAAGCACAGTCCAGGCCTGGAACAAGTCAGCGACTGGTTCGACGCTGGGCCACACGCTTCTTTAGTCGAAGGGCAGGGCAGCGGCTTCATCTTCGATGCAGACGGTTATGTCATGACGAATCATCACGTGGTCAGCGAAGGGGACGAATTTGAAGTCATCCTGAATGACGGTAGGCAGTTGACTGCAGATCTCATCGGCGTTGATCCGAGTACTGATCTGGCGGTGCTGAAGATTCAAGCCACTGGACTGATGGCGACCAGTTGGGGAAGTAGCGATCATATCGTGACTGGATCGCCAGTCTGGGCCATTGGCAGCCCCTTCGGATTGCAGCATACGGTTACGTTTGGCATCATCAGCGGCAAGCATCGCGTGGATTTTCGGGGAACCCCCCAGGGTTTTCATGGCGCTGGCATCGCTTACCGCGACTTGATGCAGAGCGACGTGGTGCTTTATCCCGGTAACAGTGGAGGCCCACTGGTCAACTCGTCCGGCGAGGTGGTCGGTGTCAACTCGGCGATTCTGGGCGAGTCGTTTCAGGGAATCAGTTTTTCAATCCCGAGTCGTGTTGCCCAGAAAATCGCCGAAGCTCTGGTAGAGCATGGGGAGGTCGAGCGTGGGTGGCTTGGCGTCGCGCTTGCCGACCTCCCCGAGTCGGACCGACACGATGAGTCCGGCACCGTCTTGCCCGGCGTGCTGGTGGGTGAGATCCCGCGTGAAATGCCTTCTCCGGCGCGCGATGCTGGCATTCAAGCTGGAGATATCATCGTCAGCTTCGATGCTCAACCCGTCATGAGCCAAGCGGAACTGATGCGTTTCATAGCTGAAGCAGGCGCTGGTACTGTTGTGGAGATAGGGATTATCCGCGACGATGCTGAGATGAGTTTTTCTGTACCTTTGAAAAAGCGTTTGCGATGAATAACCGTTACGTGAAGCCTTGGGCGGAATTGGGCTTTGCACTACTGTTGATTGCCATGCTCATTGGCATGGACCAAATGCTCGGTCGACCCGTGATGTGGCTGGGTGCAGTTTTTGCAGCACTTTGGTTCGGCATCGCCATGATCCTGCTACTCCGTCCACCTGGAGTTCCCGAGTTCGTTACCGACCAAAGCGACCCCGACGAACACTATGTAATTCGCCGCGATGTAGCCCCTCGCTTGCCACTGCTGCAGCGGCTGCGCTGGTCGTTGTGCGTCGCCTGCGGATCTTGCCTGCTCATCTGGCTAACTCTCACTCTGGCAAAATAGAAAATCGCGAGCCGATCGTAGACGCTGACCACTGGATTAGGCAACTTGCCGCTAGCAGGAATGGTCACCAGAGCGTACTCGATTAGAATAAGCTATCTTGCAAGCTTTGACACGAGAAATCCCCCAAGCTCTCAATCCAACTAGCAATACAAAGGCGAAACGATTCGCCGTTTTTTCGAGGTTCACCTATGCGTTTGGCGTGTTGTATATTGTCGGCAGCAATTTTCTTCGCAAACTTTGCTGCGTCCCTTCTAGCTGAATCCCCACTGAAGGAACTAGGTTTTTCCACGGAAAAACCTTCAACGAAACCCTTCGTGGCCGTCGACGGCGGTTATATGATTCCCTACACACTGCGTGTGCCGGGAAGCGCAGTTGATATTGAGATGATTCCCGTCCGCGGCGGCTCATTTCGCATGGGCAGCAGCGAAGATTCAGCAGAACACGAGGAAGATGAAGGACCTGTCGTTGAAGTGAAAGTTGGCCCCATGTGGGTTGCCAAATACGAAACGACTTGGGGCCAGTATCGACTCTATATGTCGATGTACAAGTTGTTCAAGGACTTGGAATCTCAAGGACTGCGAAAGCTAACAGACAACAATTCGGTCGATGCGGTCACCGCTCCAACTGAATTGTACGATCCGACATTTACTTTTGAATTCGGCCAGGACGATAATCTGCCAGCGGTGACCATGACGCAGTTTGCTGCCAAGCAATACACCAAGTGGTTGAGCAAACTGACGGGACATCAGTACCGCTTGCCGTCCGAAGCAGAATGGGAATACGCTTGTCGCGCTGGCACCTCCACAGCATATGGATTCGGCGACGATCCGTCGCAGCTGGAGGAATATGCTTGGTACTATGACAACGCGGACGAACTTCCACATCTGGTTGGGCAAAAGCAACCCAATGCCTTCGGCCTGTACGACATGCATGGTAACGTCATGGAAATGGCCATCGATGGTTACACGGAGGACGGATACGGATCCCTGGCTGAAAAAACACAGCCAATGTCCATTTTGCAGTCAATCCACTGGGCCGAAGAAGCCGACAATCGCGTGGTCCGTGGTGGCAGTTTCCAGGACGATCCCGAAGCCCTCCGGTCGGCTGCGCGGATCGGTTCGGCAGATCGCGAGTGGAAAGAGCAGGACCCCAATGTGCCACTCAGCCCATGGTGGTTCACCGACGATCCTTCTCGCGGAGTTGGATTCCGGATTTTTCGGTCCTACGATTCCGTGGACGAAGACACCATCAAGAAATTCTGGGACGTCGACAATGAAGATATCGCGTTCGACATCGAGATGCGTCTGAGTGAGGGGCGTGGTACCCAACTGCCGGTCGACCAGACGCTTTCCGAAGACATCAAGAACATCAAGTAGCATCAAAACGCAACGCGCTCGCTGGCGATTTTCACGTTAGCTTTGGCATGGAGGCTCCTCGATTGACCGAATCCACCAGGCAACACGACCGCGATCACTCGGGACCGATCGACACTCTCGAGTGGGGCCAACTGTCCGACTGGGCTCAATTGGTGCGGCTGCCCAACACATTCACACTACTGTCCGACACATTGGCGGCGGCCGTGGTTGCCGTCGGTGGCTTTATGCCTCTCTCGGCTCTCTTGCCGACGGTGGTCGCCTCCCTTTGTGCCTACTGGGCTGGCATGATTCTCAACGACGTAGTGGACATTGACCAGGATCGGGAACACCGCCCCTCGAGGCCGCTGGCGGCGGGAAAAATTTCGCCGGCGATTGCTGGACAGGTTGCCAAGGGCATGCTCCTTTTCGCCCCAATTCTTGTCCTTGCAACCAACACTTTTCATGTCGCGAATCAACTTTGGCTGGGCGCCGCCTTCGTCGCATCGGGGGCTCTGTCGGCCAGCGTGCTCAGTTACAATTCGATCTTGAAAAGTACGCCGCTAGGCCCCATGCTGATGGGGCTTTGTCGCAGTTTGAATATCCTGATGGTGGGTAGCACCATGTTGGCAGTCAACTCGCCCGACGGAGCACTCGACTGGCCGATTGGACTGTTTGCTTTCGCCAGTGGCATCGGTATCTACATATTAGGCGTAACGGTCTACGCCAGTTCTGAAGAGGGCGAGAGCCAGCCGAGCGTGCTGGCAGCAGGGATGTTCTTCGAAGTCGTCGGCCTGGCCACCATCGCCGCGACTCCCTGGTGGATGAACGAACACGGCTCTGCACCTGCGGCTTGGTCGCTTTCGCCCCAAGGCGGTTTCCCTCTATTGATCACTTTGATCGCGCTGACTGTTCTCAATCGCGGCTTGGGTGGAGTCATGCAACCGGTCGCTCGCAAAGTTCAATTAGCCGTTCGCCACGCGATTCTGACACTGATCCTAATCGATGCCGGAGTCGTACTCATGTGGGCAGGACCCTGGCTCGCCCTGGGGATTGTACTCATGCTGGCCCCCGCCTTGTCCACGGCGATTCGCTTCCGATCGACGTAGGATCTAGAGATTCTTGGAGTGCGGTGACGTCGGTGACTTGTCACCGCTTTGGATTCCTGCAGGAGACTCCTCCGAAGAAACGGGGACGAAAGCTGCACAAGAGTGATTTGAAATCCAAAGCTCCGACAAGTCGGAGCGCTCCATAAGATGACTTTTGGAGTGCGGTGACTTGTCACCGCTTTGG
>JAGQPR010000269.1 GCA_020426625.1 Planctomycetales bacterium | reverse complement strand
AAAACTATGCTTTTCTTCGTTGGGACAAAGTCATGGTCATCCTGCAGAGCCTTGCTCGGCACCGGAGCATCGGCGGAAAGTTCGAAGAGTTTGGTGCTAAGCCAGCGTCCATAGGTGAAGTAGGCCGCCAGTAGCATTGCAAGCGAACCAAGGCAAACGGCCAGCGTACTCATGCCAGATCCTATCAGCTTACGTTTTCAGTTGTGTTGTAAACTCATCATTGGAAACTAAATCCTCATGAAAATCCAGATATGGCACGCCGCGTGGCGAATTCTCAGCAAGCATCTACGTTCGATGGTACACATCGGGTTGGCCGGCAATTCTGCTTGCGGCTTCTTCCTTCACGTTGCTGAGCGTCTCTCTGCTGTTAACCATGAGGAAAGAAGATAAATACAGTAGGTGCCGTTATGGCTTGTCCGACCAAGGAATCTCAGGATCGAAAATCTTCGCAAAGCGGGGATACCCATGGAAGGTGACGCCCTGACTGATCCAATGATCCAAGGCGAGGTCGTACAGCGATCGCATCTGGCGGACGGCCGTTTGATGCACTTCAGAATCGATAAGGTTGTGCAGCTCCGAGCGATCACGCTGCATATCGTACAACTCGGCCGCAGGAACGTACGGCTCCTCTCCAAAAGGCCAGTAGACATATTTATAGTCATTCGTCACTACGCTAAAACTGTGAACTTGCCTTGGTCCCCAAACGTTTATCAAGGGAACAAATTCATGAATACGGGCGTCTGGTGCATCTAATAGTGCAATCAGACTGCGGCCATCCATTGTCGACGGAATCGGCTGATCAGCCAGCGCGAGAATCGTTGCGGCAATGTCGGCATTGCATGTCAGCGCATCGCAGCGCTGCTGCTGACCGGCAGACGGATGGCGAGGATCATAGACGATCATTGGCACGCACGAAGATTCTTCGTAGGGTAAGACTTTCGATCCGTAACCGTGTGAACCACAAAGAAATCCGTTATCCGAAGAGTAAAGAATCACCGTGTTTTGCGCAGCACCGCATTCCTGCAGAACCTGACGGATACTCCCTACAACCACATCAATGGCATAGATCTGTTGATAATAGGTGGCCATGACACGGTTGTAGTCGTCGTTGTAGTGCCACGACTCAAAGCGTTCGAATTGTCTGCCAGCCTGACTTTGCAAAGGGAAATGGCTTCCATGCTCTCGACCGAAATTAGCGGGCATTTCGATGGTGGCTCCCTGATACACGTGATCAAATCTCGGATCAGGTGTTGTGGGGTGGTGGGGTGCCTTGAAGCTGATCGACAAGCAAAAGGGCCGAGTGTCATCCTTACTAGTAGCGGACTTAATGAAATCTCTGGCGAACGCTCCATACGAAAGCGTGGAGTGAGGATATTGTTCGGCGTACTGCTTCATCGAATCGTTTCGGTGCGTTTCATAGGAAGTTTGACCTGGGCCACCACCCCAGCTGTCAAAATCCGCCGCAGCTAACTGCCCCTGCTTCTGACCAGGTGCATCAATTAGCTCCACCCCAAACTTGCCGGCAAAGGCTATCCGATATCCAGCTTGTTTCAGTAGCATTGGATACGATTGGCGCCAAATATCTCGCAGCAAATGACCGCTTTCAAAATTGCAGCCAGTTTTATACTCATACATTCCCGTGAAGATGGTTGCTCGACTAGCCATGCATATAGCCGTCGAATCGTAATGGCGGTCGAATACCATACCATCTCGCGCCAGCTGATCCAAATTGGGCGTCTTGGCTGACGGAGTGTCGTAGCAGCCCATGGAGTATTTGCATTGGTCATCGGCCAACAACATCACGATATTGGGACGATCAGCGGCCGGTAGATACCCGGCGGGCAATAGATTCGACGCTATCAACAAAACCAACATACGGATCATTGGCAACTCCTTGGCAAAGCTTGTTCCAAGAACCAAGAAAGAGGGAGAACACGGAGGCAGCCCGTCAGCCCCTTTGCTTCCTGATTTCGGGGAACCGAACAAATATCGGAATTTTGGACGCTTCTCCCTGATCCCACCCAGTTTATTGTCCGTCACCACGTTCCTTTCCCCTGTTATTCGCTGCGCGGCATGGGTGAGGCCCCACGTTACCTCTAGCCCCAAACTCAGCTAAACAGTTGCACCAGCTCATAGGAAGAGGGAGCTAGAGTAAATGGGGCTGGTTCTACAACTCCAGTGGCAGACGCAGCCCGTCATAGGCGAGCTCAACGCCAGCCGGCAGCTCGGCGCAAGTCTGTTCATACTCCAGATCGTGGCAAACATGAGTCAGGTACGCCTGCTTAGGGGCAACTCTCTCAATAACAGCCAAAGCCCCTTCCACGTGAAAGTGAGTAGCATGCGGAGTCGATCGCAGCCCGTCGATGATCAAAATCTCACAACCAGCCAGAACGGAATAGCTCTCCTCTGGAACTGCGTTTGTGTCCGTGCAGTAGGCGATATTGCCAATGCGGAACCCCAGCACTTGATACCTGGGGCCGTGCAATAATCTCAGTGGGCGGATCGTGGCTCCCAAGACCTCAAATGGTTCGAGCCCAATTGTCCGCGGGGCGAGTGAGGGAATGGCACCCGGATGAGTTTGCGGGCCGTCACGAAAAGCATAATCGAAGCTGTGCCGTATTCGCTGCTCGACTTGCGGTTCGCAGTACAGCGGCACAGGTGCATTTAAGTGAAATGGGAACAGCCTCAGGTCGTCGAGTCCAAAAATATGATCCGCGTGTTCGTGTGTGAAGAGCACAGCATGAATGATGCCAATGCTCTCTCGCAGCAGCTGAGTTCGCAAGTCAGGCGGCGTGTCAATCAACAAATTGCCGTGCGGCAGACCGATGGCAACCGAACAGCGAGTCCGCTTGTTCCGCGGATTGGTACTCCGGCAAACGTCGCAAGCGCAGCCTATGGCCGGAACGCCAACGGAAGTGCCCGTTCCAAGGAGAATAAACTGTCCGGTAATATCCGCTGAATAGAATGCTTTGGGCACACATTTCCCCACTACGCTCTGGTCAATTCACTAGGAATCGTCTTCATCAATGTCGCCGTCGAAATCGGGATGCAGCGGGTCGTCAGGATCGAAAAAGAAATCGCCCAGGCCCAGCGGCAACTGATTTCCGCCCAAATCCCTCGCTCGGCGCGCGGCCAAGGATTCCAAATTAAGCGCGTCATCACCCAAACAATTCTCAAGTGCTTCCCGCCAGGCAGCGTCTTTACTGAGCGGATGCTCGGAATCTTGAGCAAGCCGCTTCAAGGCATAGCGCAGTAGATTCAAACCATCTCGTGCGGAAAAATCCAAACGCAATTCGTGCGATCGCTGCAAGAATTCAACCGTCATTGCCAACATATCCGGCTCGGCAAAAGGCAAGTGGTACTGCAAAATTGCCAATTCGTCCTGTCGATTGGGAAAGCCAAGTGGCAACGTGGGTTGGAGGCGGCTGAGAATGTAATCGGGGATTTCGTAGGTCGAATCATCTTGGTTCATGGTGACCGCACAGCGGAAGTCTGGATGCGCGTGCAGCACGATTCCTGCTACGATCGATTCGACGTAGCGTCGCTGGTCAAGCAAAGGCGCGAGGCTTGCCCAGGATTTTTCGTTCATTCGATTTCCTTCATCCAAGACGCAAACGCCCCCGCGCAACATGGCTGTAACCAGCGCGGATGCATGGTAGGCAATTTTGCCTTCATGGCTGAGCACAGGCGTCACCAGCAAGTCTTCAGGTCGGGTGTCTGCGGTACATTGGAAGACATATAGATCTTGCCCGCGCATGGCAGCAGCTGACATGGCCAAGGCTGTTTTCCCAATCCCTGGAACGCCCACTAGCCTGGGCGTCAGGGGCAGATCGGAGCTATCAACCACCAGCCAACAAGCCAATAATTGTTTTAGCACCTCACGCTGACCGATCCATTCGGCGCTATTATCCATTGGGGCGCCCAATCGCAAACAAACGCCACCTATTTCTACTGACTCTTGAACACTCATATAAACTCGATTCGGTTCAGGGCAAGCTCTCGACTTCAATCTACTAGCTGGTAGTAGCTACGCCAAGATGACTAGCCCGTGATCTGGGGGTAATGCAAACTACGAACGGCATTGCCCCTTGACATGTGCGGGCTGGTTTGCCGACGATCTCCACAACGGCAGCTGTTTGTGGATTTAACTTTGTATTGCAGACGTACGTTCGATGTATTCAACTGAATTGGCGATCGACAAACATCTGGCGGAAATCAAGCGTTCGTTGGCTGACGCCAACTGTCTATTACTCGAAGCGCCCCCCGGCACAGGTAAGACGACTCGTGTCGCACCTGCCTTGTTGGCGATGAATCATCCGACGGCTGCAGGTCAGTGGCAGGCAACGGGAAAAGTCTTGCTGGTGCAACCGAGGCGCATCGCTGCCAGAGCAGCTGCGGCTCGTATCGCCAACGAAAACCAATGTGAACTTGGCGCTGAAGTGGGATTTCAAGTGCGGTTTGAACGCCGTGTGTCCGGGAGTACACGGCTGTTCTGCATGACCCCCGGAATCTTGTTGCGACGCCTGCAAGCCGATCCGATTCTCGAAGACGTCTCGGCAATCCTCTTGGATGAATTTCATGAAAGGTCACTTGAGTACGATCTGCTGTTGGGCATGCTGCATGGCGTTCAAAGCCAGCTGAGAAGTGACCTCAAGCTGATCATCATGTCGGCCACACTCGATGCGGACGACATAGAGCAATATCTTCCCAACGCCCTTCGCGTCAGCGTATCTGACGTCAACTATCCGGTGGCAATTCATTATTCCAAGTTTCGTGATACGCATACACGTCCAAGCCAGCAGCGCAAGCATGCTAGTCCATCTGCGAAAATTGTCGAATTGACGGCTGAGGCAATTCGTCAGGCGATGTCGCGTCATGAAGGCGACTTGCTTGCCTTCTTACCAGGAGCTGGCGAAATTCACCGCGTCCAAGATGCGCTGGCAGTGGATGCGGGCAAAAATGACTGGCAAGTCATGCCACTTTACGGCGAAATGCGCTCCGAACAACAGGATCAGGTCTTGGCCCCCTGCTTCAAAAGGAAGGTGGTGCTGGCGACCAACATCGCGGAAACGTCACTAACGATTGCTGGAGTGCGCATCGTAGTTGACAGCGGGTGGGCTCGCGTGCAACGCATTGATCCTTCGCTTGGACTGAACCGATTGCTGCTGGAGCCTATTTCTCAGGCGTCGGCTACCCAGCGGGCTGGCCGAGCTGGCCGCGAGGGTCCCGGTGTGTGCTACCGATTATGGGACGAAATTACGGCCCGCAGCAGGGCCAAACATCTCGATCCGGAGGTGTTGCGCGTTGATTTGTCAGGTGCTGCTCTGACGCTGTACTGCTGGGGCGAAGGCAACCTAGAAGAATTCAATTGGGTGACCCGGCCTCTGCCCAACGCTTTGGAGTCGGCGGTGCGTACGCTGGATGCGATTGGCGCGGCGCATTCTTCGAAACCGACCGCCCTGGGCAGGCAACTAGTAGGTTTACCAGTCCATCCCCGCCTTGGACGGTTGTTGTTAGCTGGCCAAGAAAACCGTGTATTGCGAGCGTCGGCGATTGCAGCGGCAATTCTCAGTGAACGCGACGTCATCCCTCGCGAGCAAGCGAGAATTAGACCAACAGCCCCGCATCATTGCGATTTAACGCGGCGAGTACTATTGGTGGACCCAAGTCTCGATTGGCAAAGCGCAACCAATCGAGGCAGGGAAATCCTTCACATGCCAGCAATTCGGCAGGTCCAAAATGTCACCGAGCAGTTGCTTAGGTTGGTCGGCAGTTCGGAGCAATCAGATGTAATGCCGATCGACGAACCACTGCGACGTTCATTACTAGTTGCCTTCGGCGATCGCTTGGCCCGCCGTCGCACCAGTGGCAGCGAGCGTGGGCTGATGGTCGGAGGCCGTGGTATCAAATTGGCCGCGAGTAGTGGAGTTACACAAGCCGAGCTGTTCTTGTGCTTACAGCTGGATGCGAGCGGCACTGAAGCAACGGTACAAATGGCGTCCGAAGTTGATGACAGCTGGCTATCGGGCCTCAGCTTGAGAACGTTGGATGAAACTTTCTACAACCCAACGCTGGCAGCGATTGTTACTCGCCGGCGCACCTACTGGTTCGACCTGCTGCTCTCAGAGACTCCAATCGAAACCGTGACCGACGAACATACGGCGAGGGTACTGGCCAGTGCTGCGGCAGAACAGTTCTTGCGCTTGTTACCGCCCAAGAACAAGCTTCTGCATTCGTGGATCAAGCGCGTCACTTGGCTGAGTATGGCCACACCTGATGCTGAACTCCCATCTTTTCGCAGTCAGGAACTGGTTCAACACCTGGAAAATTGGTGTTACGGAATGCGCAAACTTGAAGAAGTGAAGCAACTGCCTTGGGCTTCCTTGCTGCCAAGCCTGTTGGACCCCTACCAGCGTCAACTCTTGGAGGAACAGGCACCGGAATACGTCAGCCTGCCTTCTGGTCGTAAAGTATTACTCGATTATGAGCCTGGTAAACCGCCCGTGTTGGCAGCCCGCATCCAAGAGTTCTTTGGCTGGCGGGCTGCTCCCAAATTGGCGGGAGGACGTATCCCCCTTCTACTGCATCTGCTTGCACCCAACGGGCGTTGCCAACAGATCACGGACGACCTGCACAGCTTTTGGGTGAACACCTACCCCAGCGTGCGCAAAGAACTTAGAGGCAGATATCCCAAACATTCTTGGCCGGAGGACCCATTGGCTTAAATGCATAAGCCGTGCCTTTCGGCTCTGGCAAAAGCCGACTGCAATAAAAAAGATTTTCACAGCCAGCCAGCGGCTCTGGCAACGTGCCAGGCCTGTTCCTGAAGAATCTTGGTAACCAGCACTGCACCGGTGACATAAGCGACCATGCTAACCATGATGGCCAGGCCGTATCGACATGCTAGGTCCTGATAGAGCAATTCGCTGCCTAATTCCACGATGCTGACACGCCTTCGAAAGACGCCACTGGTCGCTTCATATTCCTGATTGTGTATCGCAGACAGTTTTTCTTGCAGTGCAAATAGGTGTTGCAAGTATGCGTCATTTTGACTGTTACCAGCGTCCTGTGGGGCTGGCAGAGTTGCAATTTGCTGCTCTAGACGCAGGGCGTCCTGCTCCTGTCCCAAACGCCACTCCTCCTCCAGAGCAACTAAGTTCGCCGCTTGCCCTTCCTCCTGTTGCAATCGGTGAAAGCAACTATCTAGCTGTAACATCGACGGCGCGCGAGAGAAGGCCAAGGTTCGATCAGCCACGAAATCGATGGCGTCTTTTTTTAACACTTCCCGCGGGCAGAACAATTGAACAACAGTGTCGCCGACCAGAATGGACAACGCAGCAAAGAAGGCCAGTGCCCAGACGCGAGGCAGACGCAGGGAGGCAACTGGTCGTGGAAAAAAGTCGACGATGAAGCCCTCAACTCGTACTCCAACTACAGGTATTCGATTGACCCCTGCCACGAATCCTTGCGAACCGCTCGTCGTCAATTCTTCTTCTGGCGGCTGAACCGAATCCAAATTCCCAACAGGGACAGCTTCTGCTGATTGTGCGTCGAGCGGGTCGAGACCAATGTTCTGCCTTACTGAGGACAGGGCATTGTTGTAGTGATCGACGCTGGTCGACGTTACGCGAAAGAAAGAAGTGATTATCGGTACAACGACGAGCAGCGCGAAACAGAATCGGCTCAATAGCGACAGTCGACTGAGCACGCGAATGCGTCGCCAACTGATCAACGACCGTTTTGCCTTGAAGAACGATCTCGCAATCAAAGCTCGGGAAACCTGTCGCCGCAAGAGTTCAACTTTCGAGAGAGACGTGGCCCCGAGTTGGCTTTGGTCTCGATGGACGAACTCAGGTCGGAAAAGGAAGAGCCGTGAGCCTGTCCAAGCTCATCATCCAGCCCCCATTGCAACCAGTGCAACTCCAAATCTTATGATAGTTGCTCGGATGAGAAACGACAGACAGCCATCGCCCTGAGATGCACATTCGTTTGTGAGGCTGCAATCTTGGCCCAAGACGCAAGAAATTAGGTACCTCGACGATTGCCGAACCACTCAATATGGGAGCGGGGGCAGTAGCGGATTTTGTGTTCATGGCACCAGGATTCCAACCAGCTTTTTTTCTCGGACAGCTCGCGTACGCTGGTCCCTTGCGGCATGGCCAAGACACGGCCAGGATCAGCTGCCCCCAATTGCTCCAGGTAGTCCAGTATTTCTTCACAGTCACTGAGTGAGTCGACGACAAATTTCAACTGATAATTGTGTTCTGCGATCAGCTGTCTGACGACATCGCTTCGTTGACGTCGTTGCTCGTGGTTTCGACGCCAACTGCTGGAGTTCTCGCTGGGAGTGGAATTCGACAGTTTGGGACTGATGGACATCAAATCGCACGGAAGAGAGCGATACATCGTACCTGCGGTTTCTATGGTTAGATGTGCGCCATTTCGTTTGAGGCACTCGCACAGCTGATCGATCTGGGCGTAAATCATTGGTTCGCCGCCGGTCAGCACTATATGAGTTTGATTCAGCTGGTGGGCGCGTTCCGCGATATCGTCTATGGACAGAAACTCTCCCTCCGGTTCCCAGGATGCGTAGCGAGTGTCGCAAAACCAACAACGCAGATTACAACCGCTGGTGCGCACAAACGCGCTCGCCGTACCACTGAGCAGGCCTTCGCCTTGAATACTGGAGAAGATTTCACTGATCCGAATTTTGCCCCCCTTTTCGGACGTCGTTTTTAGTTTCATACTGCCCAACTTGAATGTATCAGCCTGTCGATTGCCTTCCAATTGCGGAGAATTCTCGCTAGTGGCTACTCCCTTTCAAGACCAGCTTGAAGTTTTTGAAAACAGTTTTCCAGATCGGCATTACCGAATTGAGATCACTTGTCCCGAATTTACGTCCATCTGCCCAAAGACAGGTCAGCCGGATTTTGGTAAGATGGTGTTCAACTATGTCCCCAAGCAGTTCTGCGTGGAGCTGAAAAGCCTCAAATTGTACCTTCAGAAATTTCGGAATGAAGGTATTTTCTACGAGAATGTCACCAACCGGATCTTGGATGACTTCGTCGCTGTGTGTAAACCTCGTGAGTTAACCCTCGAAAGCCATTGGGGAGCTCGCGGCGGGATCACGTCGGTGATCACCGTAGAATACTCTGAGCCAAATTGATCGATTCGGGGTTGGCGAAAATCCATTTGCCTTGCCAAGCTAATCTTTGCACGGCACAGAATGAGGCTTGCGCAACAACGGACCGCTTGACCACAGCATCACAACCGGACGCGACCTATTTAAAGTTGCTTGCCGACGTCGAAAAATCCAGGGATATGAAAAACGAAAGGAACGTGTGCCAGTGTCTACATCCATCGTACTGAGCGGCTTTGCAGACGAGACCACTGCCGACAAACAGGCGGTTCAACAATTCGCTGCGTTGGCGGCGGCCGGCCTGAGCCACTATTCAATTCGTTTCATCGACGTTGGGAACGGTATCAAGAATGCCATGGACCTGACCAAAGCCGAATTGAAGACAGTAGTTAGCCTGCAAAAGGATTTCGGCTTGAGCGTGGCCACAGTGGGTTCGCCCATCGGCAAAGTCAAGCTGTTGGACGTTGAGGATGGAACTAAAAACCGCTATGTGCCTTTTGCAAAATATCTGGCAAAGGACGTAAAGCACGCCTGTGATCTGGCGAACACGTTGGGTACTAAATTGCTGCGCGGCTTTTCTTTCTATCATCCGGTGGGTACGCAACCGGAGGAACACTTGCCTCAGGTCGTCGATCAACTGGGAGCGATCGCGGATGAGTGCGCTTCTGCGGGGCTGGTGTTTGGGCTTGAAGTAGAAGCGAATCTGGTTGGGCAATCAGGCAAAATACTGGCAACTCTCCATCGCAAGATCAAGAATTCTGCACTGGTCTTGATATTTGATGGTGCCAATCTCGTGTGCCAAGGAATGTCGCCTGACCAGGTTTTTGATGAGTATTTGGCAATGAAGCCGGGTTTGGGCTGGGTTCATATCAAAGACTATCGCCACGATTCCGCTGCCGGTCGGCTGCAACACATCGACGAAGCGTCGCTGAAGAACTTTGTTCCGGCTGACATTGGTGACACGGGACATGAAGCGATTCTGCGCGATCTAGCGAAGGATTTGCCCTCGATTGACAAACGGATGCGTAAGTTAGGTGCCCCTGGTGTTGTTTTTGATTTGGAACCGCACGTGAAAGGCGGTGGACAGTTTGGTGGCTTTAGCGGTCCCGACGGATTTGGAGTTGCTCTGCGTGGTTTGTGCAAAGTGCTCGACTATGTAGGCATCGATTATCACCTGACTGACTTTGACGATATCCTGGCCCGCCGTGGATAGTGAACGCGAATTGAGGGTATCTCGACGAGAAGGAGATCATGCCTGGCTGGCACTGAAGAGCGAGATTGAAAAGACCGTCTCTCTCGTGACGTCGCCGCTTACCCTTGGCGAACACGACTTTGACTGGTACCGCGTGGCCAATCCAGAGCGTTTGCTCGAGCTGGCTGTCGAAGACGGAAAAGGTAGTGCCGCCGAGCGCGATCCATTTTGGGCCGCGACGTGGCGAGCTGCCATAGGATTGGATCGCTTTCTCGCTTGCCTGGAACTCAAGGACGTGCGCGTGCTGGAGCTCGGGTGTGGGTCCGGACAGGCAGGTGTCGCTGCCGCTATGCGTGGAGCTCTAGTCACTCTGACGGACGTTGTTCCACTTGCGCTACAAGTGGCCGAATTGAACGCCTGGGGAATCGCCCCGAACGTTGAATTCCGCAAACTGGCTTGGGCAACTGGCAAACTCGCGTGCCCAGCTTATCCAATAATCATTGGGTCAGATCTCGTGTATGATCCTCAGTTGTTCCCGTCCCTGCAGCGTTGCGCTCGGGAACATTTGGCGAATGGCGGACGGATGTATCTGAGCGAGCCGCATCGACACACGGGCGACCGCTTTCTCGAATGGATTCGTCAGTCGAATTGGCATGTGGAATGTACCGATGTCGACTTACAGGACGGTCGCATTCCCATCCGCGTTTTTACCTGCTGGCTTGGCGAATTTGCAACGAGCTGAGTACAGCTTGGGTGCTGGTGGAATTGCAGGTCTGCGGAAAGACTAGTGGTCTGTTACAGCCTAATTTTAGGGTAGT
>JAGQPR010000268.1 GCA_020426625.1 Planctomycetales bacterium | reverse complement strand
AGCAAAGAATCGGGCAGCAACTCTTAATGCCGGCACACTCAAAAGCCCACCGCCTCTTGCGTCCAAATACCCAGCATTACCTGAGCCGCTTTCGGTAATCGTAGTCAGATTTGGAAAGTGAATTTCTGTCCCATTGCCGGACGCACTAAATGCATATGGATAGACGTTTGTCAATTCATAGCTTTCGACTCCGAACACAAGCTTTGCGCCTCCGCTAGCTCTTATCTCACACCGGTCAATATTTGACAGTTGACTAATTGGAAATGTACCAGTGCCGCTGACGAGCAGATTAGTTGAAGTCAGGATTTGAAGGTGTGGTGCGAAAAGTTCACTATCGCCTTCCACGCTTAGTTGTGAATTATTGACAGTTTCGATCGCGTCAAATTCGACACGGCTGCTATCGCCGAATACCAACGCAGTGAAGCCAGTCAGAGTCATTAGTTTCGGAGCAGATAGAAGTCCACCGCTGTCGGCTTGCCACCGGGCTCGGTTAGAGACAGAACTATCATCTATTATTGCTGTTAGATTTGGGAATCGAATTTCGGCCCCAACTCCAGTCGCCCAAAAACCAGGCTGAGAAAGTCCGAAGCTTTCAGAATTGATAACAAGCTTTGCACCTGCACGTGCTTCAATCACACTATTATTAAGGTTGGTAAGTTGGTCCAAAGGAAACTTCCCAGCTCCCTGGATGGTTAGACCACTAGCAACAAGACTATGGAGTGCCGGCGAAAACAACTCACCGTCGTAAACAAAAATCGATGCCTCATCGAATGTTGCAATTGTATTCAATTCAATACGGCTGCCACTATCGAATACAGATGCTGTAAAACGATTCGCTTGAGTCAATAACGGTGCAACAAGAAGTCCACCATCAGAGACTCTCCAGCGAACAACTTGGGTACTCAAATTATTATCCGTGATTGCCGTTAGATTTGGAAAACTAATTTCTGACCCTAAGGCAAACGCATTAAATTCAACTTCCTGCGAATTCCTTAGATCGTAGGTAGCCACGTTGACTACAAGTTTGGCTCCTTCGCCTGCACTAATTCCGCTTCCATCGACGTTCGTTAGTTGGCCCACTGGAAAATTACCCGTACCCCGTACGCGGAGGAAGCTCCTCGTTAGACTCATGAGCCGCGGTGAATCAATCGTTCCTCCTGAATACACGTAGATGGTAGCTCCATCTAAGGATGTGAGCGTGCTAAACTCGATCCGACTAAACGCTCCATCGACGAGAGCAGTGAGACCCGTGGCGCTAGCGAGAAGTGGGGCGGCTATAACTCCTCCGCCCGTTGCTTCCCACCGAATGCCGTTCGCTCCTGGATTGTCACCAATAAGAACAGCCAGTTTCTCGAAACGAATTTCAGAGTTTTGTCCCTCGACGGCGAAACGTAATAATCGCGCCGACGATGCAAATTCAGTTTGTTGAAACAAGATTTGGCTGTCATTACCAGATGCACTGACGTTGCTCAATGCACTCAATGCATTGTCCGTTGAATGTAGCTGTGCAACCTTGATGCTACCTCCATTGGTAGCACGGATAGTGGAACCTTCTAGTGACGTTGTGCCGTCTAGAATAACAATTGCGCCGGGACCGTTTGCGTAAATTCCTGCAGAATTCAATTGACAACCTCGATACAAATGAGACTGTCCAGATAACACGAGTGTGACATTATTTGCAGCTAGACTCGCGTAGCTTTGCAAACTGCGAACAGCAATCTCAGCGCCCAAAAAATGCCCACTTAAGTTGACCGTAAATTGTGACGAGTTGATTAATACGTCATCCTCAGGGCTTGGTATTCGATTGAGGTCCCAGTTTCCTGGATCCGACCAATCTTCAGAAACTGCGCCTGTCCAAGTAATTGTAGGAGAGAATTGCGCTTCTTCGGAAAAAGTGTCTGTGATTTCGATCACGTTTCCATGATCGTCATAATTGTACGAGGTTTGATTTAGCCTCGCGTCGGTAGTGCTGACTACCTGGTTGAGATCATCGCGTGTTGAACGAGTGGTTTGCCCAAACACATCACGGGCGCCGAGTGATTGACCGCGTCCGTCAATCGTATAGCGCGTCACGTTACCGCTGGCATCGGTGTAAGAAGCCACCGAAACACTGCCTTGGGCAATCGGGGGATTGGTCACGTCGGTGGTCATTTCCACTGGATAGACACCTTGATTTGCCAGGGCGGTTACTTTGACAACGCTTCCGTCCTCCCGGGTGGCCTCGTAAACTCGGCCAGTGCTATCGTACTTTGCTTCTTGAGTGAAACCTCGCTTGGTAATCTCACCAACCATGTGGCTGCGCGAGTCATATTGCCACTGCCGCTGGGAACTGTCGGGGTCGGAAACGGAAATGAGATTGCCGTCATTGTCGTAACTGAGAGTAGTGACTCTTCCAGCAGGATCAATAATTCTCGCGACGCGACTGCCGCTGTATTCGAAGTGTGTTGTAAGTCCTACCGGATCTACGATGGATGTAATTCCGATGCCGTTTTCATATTTGTAAGTAGTAACGTTGCCGTTGCGGTCGCTTACACTTGTTAACTGAAACGATGGATTGGCCTGTCCGCTAGGAAGAAACACAGGTTCATAGGAATAAGTTGTTCCGTCCAACATGCGGTGTGTGAAAGTCTTGTTGGCGGAATCAAAGGATATAGTTGAGAAATCTCCCGCAAGACTTTCGAATATTGTCGTACCAAGCGTACCACCACCAAAGCGGGTTTCAGAACCATTGCCATCAACGATCACTAACTCTTCTGGAAATGAAAAACAAACGCTTCCTCGCCCAGAGCCACACGTTGTCCCCTGTTTGACGACCAGCTCCTTGAGTCCTCCAATGCCCCATCCCGATCCGAATACACTGTTCGTCGTGTTGACGTGCACATAGGGTTGGCTCGACACTGCAGAAGCAACGACACCTCGCGGCGCATGAAGTCGAGAGATCGATACGTAGCTGTAGATACCTGTAGAAACTCCACTCAAGTCAAGTTGCACGGCTCCTCGCGCGGAGTCCTGTCCCTGGGGCAAAGTCCAGACACTTTCGCCGGCAAAGAATGGATAGGTACCCTCCTCAAGTCCTTGGCTGAAAACAGTCGTTCTTCCGGTAGTCAACGAAACTCGGCCCGAAAGCTGGAGGTCGACGCCAAATGTATTCGCCGTGTTGTCGAATCCTACACGAAGTATTGGACGAGGATCAGCTCGGTCCGAATCGTAGTACAGGGTTACGTTATGTGCCTCACCAAGCGATTGATAAGATGGTAGTGAGTGAGTTTCAGTCACTGCCCCGGATTGAAAACTCACCGTCGAATTGAATGGACCTTTTTTTTCACACGACCTGCAACCTTGCGGCGGATTCTGGGGGTCCTTCGGATCAGGTGGGTCTGGGTCTTGGAAGAGATGCCAACTGCTGTTTCTTATTCCGCCTGAAATAGTGTCGATACGGAGTCCGTCGGCGGACACTTCGCCTTGGCCCACGATTTCAAACTGCCCGGTTGTCGGGTTAATCGACCAAAGATCCAGCACTGTTCCAGGCAATCGGCCAGCACGGTTTGGTAGCGAGAGGGGAGTCGGTGTCGTGAAAACCATCTCGCCCGGCTGAATTGTTACTACTAGGTCAGGAAATAAGCCATCTGGAACGGCTGCCGGTGTGCGCTCAAGGGGCACTTCAGTAATCGATAGACTGCCAGTAAACGGTGCTCCCTGCTGGTTCATCAACGTTCCCGCCGCGACGGTCACCTTGGCTTCTGGAATCGCAGTAGTTGTAACAACGGTTGTCTGCGACGGGTTGATTACTTTGGCGTTGGCCGTATCGAGCTTCGGAAGGAAGATCGGGCGATCAATGAAATTGTTGTAACCTTCATAAACATCATGTCCCATGAGGAGCGGTAGCTTCTCGGCAATGAACGGGTAAGTGAAAGTGCCAGCAATCAATTCGCCACGGATCTTGATCGTATCGGTCACCAGAGAGCTGGTGCCAAGATCAACCTCGAATTTTCCGTCGCTGCGGGTGAGTGCTTGGATGGAACCAATCTCGACTTGGACACCCACCAAAGGCGTACCATCAACATCCAATACCTGACCTGTAATTCGGGTATTCGTATTACTGTCATCGTTAACATTAATCTTGATTGGCTGCCGCGCGACGAGCATACCGTCCGAGACTATCACGTCCATGTCGTATGTGCCAATTTCTTCCGGCGCTGGAGCGATCGTGAGTATGTTGCCCTGCAGTACGCTGGTCGGCCCAGAGTTCAAATCGGAAAGAGTATAGGTGAGCATATCGCCATCAGCATCAGCCCCGCCAAGTACAACGGATACCTTCTGGCCTGGGACAACGTTTACGGTTGGAATCGGGGCCAAAGTCGGAGCCATATTTGGTCCTCCAACCAAGGCTCGTGGTGTAATGACCAAAGGTACCTTTGACGGATTGCTAATTGCTAATGGAACGATATACGACTGATCAAATTCTCCGAGCCCGCCGCTAAAAATCGCGGTGGAAAAGTTGATATAGGGTAGGCCACTGGTTGAGATGCCCGACGCATTCCAAACGGTCGCATCGTTAGGCAGACCTGCCAGCTCAACAACGGCTTGCCTACCAATGGCTTCGCCAAAGTTCTGGACTCGCAAGTCGGCTGCGTATTCGCCAGAATCACTGTCGTAGCGCACATTTGATACGTCCAGATGAAGATTGGCCGTTGGCATCAAGGCGCTCGTGTCGACCTCTGGTCCTTCGAACATACGAAGTGGCAGCAGGTCTTCGCTCAATTCGATCACGGCGCCGAGCGGATCTGCCTCGTATTGAAGGCTATTGACCCTGACCATGGTTCGCTGTTTACCGTCGCCGTTCAGAAGTTGTACAAGCAGTTTTGCATCAGATCGGTTCCCAAGAAGTGAAATGTCCAATGTGAGAGTATTGCCATCCCAAGTACTGATATCGGAAACCGTTTCGGCTCCGTGGGCCGAAAGCGTAAACACGGAGGTCCCTGTCTCTGCACGGTCTAAAAGCGTATCCCGTGTAGCATCGACGATATAAACGCATAAGAGGTCTTCTGTCGCCAAATCCAGTTTTGATTGAGGAAAATAGCTTTCCAATTCCACAAGGAGCTTCCGTGAGCCTTCTCCCGCGCCCGTAGAAATACTGAACAACTGCTCAGCATGGAATTCGGTTCGGGATTCCGCAAGCACACCAACAACTGGTCCGGAACCCTCTCGATTGAGATGGTTAATGACGAGCAATACGTCTATGGGGGTCACGAAATTGTCGCCTGACGTATCGTACAGAAAATCCTCCGTGGCAGGACTTCCCTGCAGCGAACGAGAGCCGTTCTGGTTGATTGTGTTAATAACCACAAGTGCATCGATTGGCGAAACGAACCCATCGGTATTGGTGTCGAGTGAAAACAACGGGTTTTGCCAATCTGCGTTGAACATGAGCCGTGGTTCAAAGGTCTCATGCAAGAGTACTCGCTGAAACAGCTTTCGGTTCTCACGTGGGCGACTCATTTGCTTCTCATGTGGTATGCATCGTGAAATCTGGGCTTGTTGGTTTTACGAAAGCCCCTTACACCCCCGAACGAAATGGTCGCAGTATCATAAAAGATCCTAGGACGGGGCGATCTACGTGGATCATAGATAGTGCGAAATCTGGGCATTTCTCTGTTCAATACACTCACATTGGAAACCAATAGGTTTTGCGTGCGGCATGAGCCACTGATGCAGTCCGCAAATGCGTTACACACTGTGGCATTTGGCGATTGTGTGTATAGACTGGAAAACTGCTATTATGGAGAAAACGAACAGTTGCATGCTCCAGATTAGGTTTCATACCCTCCCAAAACACTCGTGTAAGGCCTCGGCGTAAAGCCAACGTGGGGTTGTAGTTGTTAAGCGTCAGAGGTCAGAGATCGATCGAGGTCCGGGTGATGAATCCTGAAGTGGACAAGAACAAGACGAAGGAATCGCGTCAAGTTGCTGAGCCAGATACGCTGGATAACCGGCAGGAGTCGACGGAACCTAATTCTGGAAACCAACAGCCGTATCGACTGCCTTTTGAACTCGGACGATACCGGCTGACAAAAGTGCTGGGGCAAGGCGGCATGGGGACTGTCTACTACGCCGAAGATACCAGGCTCGGGCGAGCCGTCGCGATCAAATGCCCGATGATTGATCAGAACACAGCCAAGCCAACTGAGGCACGATTCGAACGCGAAGCACGAGCTATTGCGCAGTTGGAACATCCCGGCATCTGCGCAGTTTACGACTACGGCGATTTCAACGGCCAACCTTACTATGTGATGCCGTACGTCGACGGTTTTACATTGTCGCAGTGGCTCAAGAGTAAGCCCAAAGTCTCAGTGCGACAGCTAGTCTCGCTGTTTTTGAAAATCGTGCGTGCTGTTGGAGAGGCACATCGCAAAGGCATCGTCCATCGCGATCTCAAGCCAGGCAACATCATGCTCAACAAGCGCGGCGAGCCGATCGTGCTCGACTTCGGCTTGGCGCGAGATGCAGCTTCGGATGAAGAGGCACTGACGACTACTGGATCGGCACTTGGCACGCCCGCCTATATGAGCCCGGAACAGATCCAAGGCTCGAAGTCGCAACATCCCATCGATGCTCGCACCGACATCTATAGCCTGGGAGTCATTCTGTACGAAATGCTGACCGGTCAACTCCCTTTCTCCGGTAACAACCCGCTCGAAATCATGGCGCAAACCTTGGTAGCCAATCCGGAACCACCTAGCCAGACGAGTAACCGCGCTGTCAGCGATCTGGACGAAACAGTCATGCGTTGCATCGAGCGTACGCCTGACAACAGGTATCAGAAAACTATTGAGCTAGAGCAAGCTTTGGTTCAATTCTTGACCTCGCAAACTCGCGATGAATCTATCCAACTGAACCGTCAAAACGCAAGCCAAAATCCGATCCCATTGGATGAAGCCGTCCGAAATCTGATATCGCAGCCCGCTTCTACTGCGACCAGTGACCGCTTAAGTAAATCAAGTCGTCGCCAAACACCCCGACGATATCCGCCAAGTTTGTTGATCGCTGTTAGCGCCGCCGGATTGTTCGCTTTGCTTGGTGTCATCATTGTAATTACGAACAAGGATGGTTCGAAGACGAGAATCGAAGCTAATGATGCAACAAACGTGGCAATTCAAACTGATGCTGACTTGCAGATAGAAGTCATTCCTCAAAATCCTGCGGAGTCGCCTGAGGCTACCCCATCCCACAGTCAATCTGAATCTCATGGCATTCACAACGACTTTCAGTATTCTGTTGACGGATATACCGTTAACTACCTAGAATTGCAAGAAATGATGCTTCCCGAAGGCCGACACCTTCTCTCTGTCTCGCACTCTGGCAGGAAGTTGTTTCAACAAGCATTCGACGTTGATGAACCCAATGGTAGAATCAGAGCACCAAGCATAGATAAGGTATTAGCTAACTATTTCCTGAGCCGGAAAGTTAGTTCAATAGTCACAAGAATAGGAGATGAGCGTCTGCGAGTCGTCGCTACTTTCGAGTTGCCATCAATTGAAGAATTTTCCGTAGTTGAGATTGATGCTTTTAGAAGTCCAGAAGTTCGCGATAGTGACCTGAACCTGGTTAAGTATTTGCCAGACCTCGAAAACCTCATACTTACAGAAACCAGCGTAACGGACGCGGGCATTGACGACATTCCTTCGATGCCGAAATTGACAGGCCTCGTACTGACTGGAACGCGTACGACGCCGCCAAGAATCTCTGCCATTGTGAAGCGCATGCCAGCCTTGCATACTTTGGGGTGTCTCGGAATAGAAGTCGACGATGGTTTTATCGATTCAATAGCGTCTCGTAAGTGGTCCGGTTTTCTTTGGCTGACAGGTTCAAGAATAACGAACCTCGGTGCGTTCAATATCGTCAGGGGAGCAGGCTTTCCCCACGGTAAGTGTATTGGATGGCTAACGCTTGAGAATACACAAATTGATGACAGTGGTCTCGAACATATATGCGGTGTGGCAGATAATTTGTGTTTAACTGGGGCCCACATCACAGATGATGGCTTAACTGTTTTCTCCGGGATGTCGCTTAATAGTTTGCAAATAGCCAACACGGCCATTTCGGACGAAGGGCTCAGAATTTTAGGTAATATTAAAGCAATCAACGAACTGATGCTTTCTGGTACCAAGGTCACTGATGCGGGTATCGCTGAGTTCCAGGCAAGGTTCCCTAATTGCAGGATTCATCGATGAACGAAAAAACTGAGCAATAGAGTCGTCGTAGTTCGAAAGTGCCTGAGTGAGTAATGATCTTCCAATTGAACAAACGTTCGTAGGTGCAATCCGCTGTGACTTGGCTGAGCCCGTGGAGCTGCATGTCGTTGCAGGCCCGCATGTTGGAGAACAATGGGTGTTTAGGCAGCCCGCAGTTGCCAGTTTGGGAAGGGACAAGCCATCCAACCTGCGCTTGCCAAACGAATCGGCGATGTCACGTTCGCATTTGCAGATCGAGATCTCTGTGGCTGGAATTCAAGTACAAGACAACCAGAGCCGGAATGGTACGTTGCTCAACGGGGTTCCCATCCACAGCGCAACCGTTCGCGATCGTGATCGTCTGCAGGTCGGCGAGACAATCATCGAAGTGCGATGTGCGAAGTCCGCCCGCCAGGCGAGCCCAGTTTATATTGAAGAGACGATAGCGCGACCGCTGAATGTGCAGGTGCTGATCAATCCGAAGAGTTCTGCTGTTGGAGCTCAGGCTGGTATAGCTACCAAGAGCAAACAACTGACCGAGGCAGCGAGCACGGCCTACTTTTCGGAAGCCGCGACAGGTGAAACAAGTTCATTGCCGCCAATGCCGAAGAATTTGGGGGCGTATCGTGTTGAGGCCCTGGCGGGTAAGGGCGGAATGGGGGCGGTCTATCGAGGACGACACGCTAAGACTGGCCAACTCGTCGCGATCAAGTTGATCCGCCAAGTTGGAGATACTGATGGAACTCTGCTTACCGCCTTCGCGCGTGAGGCCGACTTGCTAAAACAGCTCCGCCATCCACGCATTACTCAAGCGATTGAATTTGGAATCGCACCAGAGGGTCCCTACCTAGTGATGGAATGGATTGAAGTTCTAGATGTCATTGCTGAATTGGACAAGAAGCCTGTGAACAAGAAAGAGCGGGCCGCAGCCTGGTTGGCGACTCGCGTTTTGGAGGCGCTCGACTATGCGCACTCCAAAGGCATCGTGCATCGTGACATCAAGCCAGCCAACATCCTCGGCTACCTTCAAGAAGGCAAGCTCCAGCTCAAGCTGGCCGACTTCGGTCTCGCCAAACGCTTTGCCGATGCCAGCCACACCAACTTAACAGCCGCCGGCGAATTCCGTGGAACGTTGGCTTACACCGCCCCCGAACAGTTCCTCGATGCCAAGCGAGTCGGACCAGCCGCGGACCTATACGCAGTAGGTATTTGTATGTACCGCATCCTTACTGGCAGTTTACCAAAATCTCAATCCACATTGACAGCCTACGCGGCCTGGGTGCAATCGGGCGAACAGCATGATCTTGATAAGCTACCCGATTATGTCACCGACAAGATGAAGCTGGTACTTTCGAGGGCGCTTGATCGTGAACCTGGGAAGCGATTCGAGTCCGCAGGTGTAATGCTGGCCAGTTTGAAAGAGTTCATCTAGCTGACATTCTTGGACGAAAGCAGGAGGATGGTTGCCTCGCCGTAACTCAGCCCGGTGAAACAATAGTTTCCTATGCGCGAATATCCTCGCTTGTAATAACTGGTCGAACTGCACCTCCGAACTTGCAACGAAGGCAAGGGCGAGGCCCTTTGTCGACATTGCATGCCAGCCTTGATTCTTTTTGACAATCATGAACTCCTTTGGAAGAGATCGACGGCAAGCGATTTATCGCTGGCCGTCAGGTATCACGTAACGCGAGTTTGTCGGTAAACGAGCTGGCAATAGGCTGGCTCGCTAAGACAAACGCGACTGACGTTTCCAATTGAGCGGTTGGGCTTCGGTAATCTTGGTCTCATCAGCCAAGCTAAGAAGTGCTGGGTGGACCGATAGAGTAATTCCAGTCACCCCAACGCTCGCTCATCACATTTGCCCCTCGCGGAATTCCTATTCGTTCGGCAAAGTTCGCTAATTCCGACCGAACTGGATCTTCTGTACAATGGCGGTTATGGCATCTCATCCTTACACGACTGACACTTCCGAAGAAGCCTTGCAAGTTCAACTCGATGGATTTCGCAAGATGTCGCCGACCGAACGCATTCATAAAATGTGCAGTTTGTCGGCCAGCCTGAGACGCATGGCAATGAACGCCATTCGTCGTCGCTTCCCTGGCATCGACGAGCAGGAAACCCGACTGAGATTTATCGAATTTACCTATGGCCCAGAGTTGGCCGACGCCGTGCGGGATCATTTGCAGAAGCGCGCCGATGTCGGAGATCGCTGACGTCGCGCGCGCTTTGGAGCCCGTGGCACGTGCTCTGGAATCTCTAGGTGTTCGCTACTATGTCGGCGGGAGCGTAGCAAGTTCGTATCATGGCGCGGTTCGTTCGACGATGGACGTCGATATCGTTTGTGAGCTTGAAGCTGAACACGTCCCAGCATTTCTACGCAATCTTGGCGACGACTATTATTCCAGCGAATCGGCCATTCGAGAAGCGATTCGTCGCAGAACATGTTTCAACCTGATTCATCTGCCCACTTCGTTCAAGGTTGATGTGTTCGTTAGTCGGAGGAGACCCTTTGACCTACAGGTGATTACTCGTGCCGAAGTTGGAATGCTTGACGAGAACATCGAGTTTCTCGCTCCGATTGCTTCTGCGGAAGACGTCATCATTATCAAGCTGGAGTGGTATCGGAGGGGCGGAGAGGTTTCTGAGCGACAATGGGATGATGTCATGCGCCTGGTTCGGTTGCTCGGCAATTCGGTAGATCTTGTTTACCTTCAACAAGCGGCAGAGTCCGTTGGTGTCGGCGATTTATTACGGCGGCTACTTGGATGACGACTTGCTCTTAGTCCCATCAAGATTTGACACGGTCTTGTATTGGTGGTAACGCATAGATCGCAAGCGATTTATCGCTGGCCGTCAGGTATCACGTAAGGCGACTTTGTCGGTAAACGAGCTGCCAATATGCTGGCTGGCTAAGGCAAACACGACTGACGTTTCCAATTGAGCGGTTGGGCTTCGGTAGACTTGGTCTCATCAGCCAAGCTAAGAAGTGCTGGGTGGCTCCCAGTCC
>JAGQPR010000267.1 GCA_020426625.1 Planctomycetales bacterium | reverse complement strand
AGGTTCCTGGGTACCGTTCACCCCTTCGGCGAATATTTACAAACCGTGGTGACGATTAGCGAGAAGTGACGATATCCTCAATTATTTGGACACTTAATTGCACCTGGGTATTTCGGCCAATGCCATCCACTTCTGGTCGGCTGATCTGTGGCTTAGCAAATCGATGTCGTAGTATTTTTTGGGCTGGAGGCCCGGCACAAGATCTGCCGGTGCCATGGGCCCGCGGCGGAGATTGCGTTAGCCGCGGGCCCTAGAATCACTGACCGAATCGTCGGCGCCTCGGTCAATCTAGCACTATGCCAGTATGACAGTATGACAGCAGGTCAAACAAGCGACACTCTAAAATCCAGTCCACGCAGTCGCGTCATTCCATTGGAGATGAGAATGCCTAGCGGCTCGGTCAGACCAATGTCGACCCCAGCTGACTCTGCCAAACGAATCTGGTAGTCGCCAGTCTCGTGCAACGAATGACTATCAAAACGGTAGTTGCCGTGGCGATCCGTAACCGTCGTGGCCAGCACGTCGCCAGCATCATTGAGCAGCTCGACGGTTACATTCTCGACGCCTACATCACGGGTGTTGCCACCTGCTCCGGGACGCCTTTGGCCACTGGGATTGTCAACGACCGCTGCGGACACTCGTCCACTAACGGTAGCGACCATAAAGAATACGTTTTGCTGTAATCCGTTGACGGTTGTATTGCGCTCGATCACATCCGACAAAGAAGTCTGGCGCAGATTCCGCAAATCTGCTCCTGTGAATACGTTTTCGTACCAGAATCGGTCGCCATCTCGCAGACGCTCGAATTGGTCAGCAATAATCGTTTTGGTCAATTCGCCAACTGAGGCTCCTCGTACGTGATCTTCAGCCAACAATCCCACCCACAGGTCGATGTTATCGACACTCGCATACAACGATTCGAGATTCTCCTGTAAGTCGACGTCGGACGTGATCTCTGCAAACGTCGTTACTGGCTCCAAACCGTAGGCAACCCGTGTCGAATTGTAGTCAGACAGTCCATGGTCGCGACCGCGTTGGATATTCAAGGCGGCCAAGTCCAAGCCTCCAGCCCCGGGGGGGCCGAACAAGAAATTGCGTAAGCTATCGACGACCTGTAAATCAACTTCTTGCGCCTGAGTTGAGGCTTCGTATTTCAGCAATGAGTCGATGCCGGTCTCTTCAAGAATTTGCGGCTGGAAAAAGGCATCTGCTAGCGAGATGCCGTCCAAGACTTCGCGACCGTCGTTGTCGAAGAACTCGATATCGTCGTTTAGTGTGCTATGACCAAACCGATATGCGGCGGTCGAAAATTCGTTTGCGATGCGGGGGTCAACACTTGCATCGTAGCCGTCGTACCGTGACAACGCGCGATTGCCAAGCAACGCAGGAAGAAATTCGTTGTAGGTAATCGCCTGAATTTCAGCAATCACGATAGCCCGTGCCCGCTGATAAATCTCCTCGTCTGTCAATGAACTGTCCTGTGCTGAGATTTCGTCAGCCAGTCGATTGTGTTCGCGGGCGAACAAAACGTGGAGAGCGGTTAGGGAGATATTCTCCGCTGCACGAATATCCCCCGCCATTACGCCACCCGTACCATCGCTGGGCAGCAAGTCCGCATCCGTCATTAGCAATCGGCCTCCGACGCCTTCACGCAAGCTGTCGGCAACTTCCTGGCTTGATCCGTAAACCATTGAACCATCCACGTAGGATGTAACGGAATTCACTTGTTGCCGCGGGTTATCAATAGACGTTCCCGTGGTCGCGTCGAATTCGGACCGACTCAATGGAATGGTAACTAAACCAGTGCCGTTGGGATCAAACAGTGGATCCCCCGTAGGCACGGCAATGTCAAAGGTCTCACCGTCAGTTTGAGACATGGACAGGTCAATATCATGATCCAGGAACTGCCCCCAAACATAGATAAACGCTGACAAGCCTCGATCGCTGCGGGTACCCTCTGGATCGGCTGCGGACAGCAAGTTGCTGATCTCACGAGTGCTCGGGCGTTCCGCCCCTGCCGGTTCCGAAATACCATCTGCGTAATCGGCATCAGCAACCCTCAGTAACGGAGTGTTGGCAGAGCCAAGCGAAGTGTCTTGCAGATTGTTATTTGTGCCATCAATCGATCGCACTTCCTCGGAGGTTGGGGACGGAATCGGCTCTCTCGTTGGTGGCCTTTGGGTTCCGGGAGGAGGATTCTGGCGGTTCAGCCGATTGATTACCATCAAAGCGTCCATCGGTGAGCGAAACCCATCGTTGTTGACATCGATAAAGCCCGCAGTATCGCTGGGAGCGTTGCGATTCATGGAATTGATCACCATAAGCGCGTCAATGGGCGCCACCACACCATCATCGTTCACATCTTCCGGATCAAAGTGATTGTGGGCAAAGGGCATCATGTCCGCTGCCAGCAATTGGCGTGTTTCCAGGGCTTCGGAACGCAATCGGCGAATGTTGCGATGTTTCTGCCGACCTCCTGTGCTCCTGCTGAGAAACCGCCGTTCCAAACGGCTTACGAGTTGTCGAACCGAGTCGAGCGTTGCGTCAAGAAGTGACATCGATTGGGACCCTTGCACCAGAGAGAAAAGAAGAGGGTGAAAAGTGCCATGGCTCCGAGTTGGAGGCATAGCGATCGCGCACAATCCAAGAGATCTGGAAAACCGACTCGTGGGTGCTCGGCGTAGAAACCGTGCAGGTTCAGTGCACAGTTCAGACGATGGCCCCAAGCCAACTTCCCCTTGTTTCATAGGGGCCAACTCTGTGGGCAATGTCACAAAAGTGGGCCCTACGCGAACGCACAAGCTGGACCGTGCAGTGGGCGCGTCTTGTGGCAACCACCACCACGACCACCAACCTAGAGCCTATGTACGCAACTTAATCGAATGGATTGTCTTAACTGTCAATGCGTCAGCGGTGCGCAGAGCGGGCCACAAAAGTCTCAGAAAGAGAAACTTGGCCAACAAGAAGTCCTGGCCAATAAAGACTCGCACGTCGAGTTAGCCCGGTTGCCTGCACTATTTCGGTGCGGTGTTCTCTCCAAGGGTGCAACGATTTTGGTACCGAAGCCCATTCCTGGCCGCATTAAGTCCATCCAAAATAGAATTGCAATTCAGCCGTACATAATTCTTGAGCACTGCGCGAGGGCCGAGGCAGAGTAAGTCGTGTTGGCGGCGTGCTGAGAGAAGTGACGATTTGGTATGGTAACCGCCGCGAACACTGAAGAGATTTGGCGGTTGAGGCAGCCGCCAAATGTGTAACCTTAGCTTAGGACCTGGGGAAGAACAATTTGGGTATTCTTCATCTGCCTCTCCCATGCCGCTCAGCAAAGAGCATGAGCGCGGAACGAGGTGAGGGACAAGAATAAATTGCTACTTGTCTGTCAGCTCAAAAACGAATTCGTTGGGGCCAGAATCTTTGATTTCGGCCACCAACTTGCTAGTGCCAGGCGAAGAATATTTCTTTGGAATGAGATATTCAATCTTCAAGGAACCGTTGGCGGCTGCGGGGTCGTATTCCTCTGAGTCCTGATCCACATCGGCGGCCGCTCCCGTGATATTGGTCTTGGAGATGGTCACATTGTGTATTTTGGCGATTGCTCCGTCACCTTCGGTATAAGTTTTCATCACCGCGACTCCGTTGGCATCTGTTCTCCCATACGCTGGCGCCAATTCGTTAATGAAGGATACAACAGCGTCCGCGACTGGAGCGTTTTTGTAGGTGACCTTCACCGTAGTCGGAAATGTTGGAAGGGCGTTATCGGGACCACCCGGTCCGCAGCCTGCGACACACAGAAGACTACAAGAGAGCATTGCCACGCGGGAAAACAATCGTGCGATCATAGGTAAACAGCCAGCCCGAGTTAGAGTTAACGAACATACAAAAAACGCGTGCATAGCCCCGTTTCAAAGAGGCTATGCACTACGATTCAAATCAAAATACAGCGAACTAAACAGGATCAGTCGGTGTAACCGTTGGCTTCACCGCCGTCGATCGATCCAAGAGCACCCCAAACACCGTAGGGGCTCGGACCAGCAAGGACTGGAGGTAAGGACAGATTTCCAGTGTCAATGTTGTCAGAAACGAAGTGCACGGAACCGTCGCCAAATACGGCATTAACGCCACCGGTGTGATAGCTGCCAGCTGAAAGAACGCCACCCTGCGAGTCCGCGTTCACGTTGCCATCAATCACGCATGAAGGCTTGTTGGGTCCAAGAATCGTCGTGAAACCAACACGCTCAGCTTGGCCGTCAGCCCACAAGAATCCAAAACGCGCCTTCACTTGCACACCGATGAAAAACTGGCCGGTGGCTTGTGCCAAGCACATACCCGGATTGGTTTCTACACCGCCTACGTTTACAGCGGTAGACGCCTTTACCTTCTGACCTGTTGCTGTCGTAATACCAGTGTTTCCACCCCAGCAACGCTCGCTCAAAGCGATGGTATTGCTAGTTCCGTCGGTCATAGACTTCATTCGCTTGACGTTAACAGAACCAGCGAACAGTCCGCGAGTGACCGAGTTGCCAACGTTCCAACGAGCTGTTCCCGACAACGCTCCCGGGGAATCGCCCATGCAAAAGGCGTAGCTATTCTTACCTTGCTGATTGACATTGACAACCGCCAAGTCAGATGGGCAGAGTACGGCAGGAACCTGAGCTCGGTAGGGATTGTTTGGACAGGTTGCAATGTTCGCGTTGTACCAACCAGCGGGTCCTCCGGGCCATATTACAGCTCCGTCGGTGCGCACCTGACCGCCTGCTTGAATCTGATTAAATAGAGCCGTCTGTTCGATGTATGCTAGCAAAGCGATGAATCCACTGCGGCGATCATAGTTGCCGTCAAATCGTCGTGTGTCACCACCTCCAGGGTTGGTACCACCTCGACGAGCTGGAAAGGCGTTGTAGGTGTCATGGTAGTTGTGCAGCGCCAATCCCCATTGCTTGAGATTGTTCGAGCATTGCATACGACGGGCTGCCTCGCGGGCTGCTTGAACTGCAGGCAACAAAAGGCCGACCAAGATACCAATGATGGCAATAACCACCAGTAACTCGACCAGCGTGAAAGCTGGCCTCGAACGAATAACTCTCATTACTTTCCTCCGATGCAAAACGTTACAAAATTGAGAACACGTATTGCATCGTAGAAACGGAGTGTAACTCCGTCAACGAACGACCAGCTTGCACGATTGAAATCTATCTAGGGCGTTATCTAGAAAACAAACAGCTTGCGAATCCTCAACGTCATTACCAAGCCGAACGTTGTTGGTTGCTGATTACGGGGCGAAACATAACTTCTTCCTATCACTAAATTCATCGGAAATCCTCGGGCGTGACAACCTTACGAGGCAGCTTCATGCCGTCAGTCAGGGTAATTCAAATGTCAAAGCCTCAACTTACTGGTGAAGTAATGATTGGTTACCATCCCCGCAACGCCAGGTTGCCTTTCGTGATACCCAATGAACAAATCACCCCCAAAACTACAGTGCGACATAACGAAAACGCAAGCATTGGGTGGGTCTGTGACGGTTGGCGACCTCTCTGCCGGACTCTAGGTACAGCCTAGGGCCGGGACACGACCACAGAAAGCGAGTTTAGGAGCAGTTCTCAGCAATTGTCGCTAGCAAAACGAGAAAATAATCCTGGTTTTCGGCAACATGACTGATTTGTAACGTGCGTAAACTGCCAATTCTTACCGTGCGGAAACCAGCTTGGGCTTATGGGGTTTCCGATCCGCACATCGCACAAGCCGCAACTCTTTACACGCCACAAGCGCACGCAGCTGCTTTTCGTGACAGCTACGTACGATCGTGGTTTTATTGCTTTGTGTTGAGAGGGAACGTTTGACGCCGCCCTCAAGCATTTACGCGACACTCACTACTGACTAATCCGTGTAGCCGTTGGCTTCGCCGCCATCGATCGAGCCCAGTGCTCCCCAAACGCCGTAGGGACTTGGTCCGAACTGCACTGGGGGTAGCGACAGGTTGCCAGCATCGATGTTATCGGAAATGAAGTGAACCGAGCCATCACCGAATACCGCGTTGACGCCACCGGTGTGATAGCTGCCAGCTGACAGTACGCCACCTTGGGAGTCGGCATTCACGTTGCCATCGATCACGCACGAAGGACCATTAGGACCAATGATGGTAGTAAAACCAACTCGTTCCGCTTGACCGTCTGCCCACAAGAATCCAAATCGAGCCTTAACCTGAACGCCGATGAAAAACTGACCGGTGGCCTGAGCCAAGCACATGCCAGGATTGGTTTCCACACCACCGACATTGACCGCCGTAGAAGCCCTGACTTTCTGTCCAGTTGCAGTAACGATTCCGGTATTCCCGCCCCAGCATCGTTCGCTGAGCGCGATTGTATTGCTGGTTCCATCAGACATGGAGCCCATTCGCTTGTAGTTCAGAGATCCGGCAAACAAGCCACGAGTTATCGAGTTGTTAACGTTCCAACGGGCAGTGCCAGCCAGGGCTCCCGCTGAATCGCCCATGCAGAACGCATAGCTGTTCTTGCCTTGTTGGTCACGGTTAACAACTGCTAGATCCGATGGGCAAAGCAATGCAGCGACTTGAGCGCGGTAGGGGTTGTTGGGGCACGTAGCCGCGTTTGCGTTGTACCATCCCGCTGGTCCACCTGGCCAAATCACCGCGCCGTCGGTGCGCACTTGGCCGCCAGCTTCGATTGTATTGTAGAGTGCCGTTTGCTCGATGTACGCCAGCAAGGAAACGAATCCGCTGCGTCGATCGTAGTTTCCATCAAACCGACGTGTGTCCTGACCACCAGCGGTTCCACCACGGCGGGCTGGAAACGCTTTGTAGGTATCGTGGTAGTTATGCAGCGCCAATCCCCATTGCTTCAGGTTATTCGAGCACTGCATGCGACGAGCAGCTTCGCGAGCCGCTTGCACCGCTGGCAACAGCAGGCCAACCAGGATGCCGATAATGGCGATCACCACTAACAACTCGACCAGCGTAAAGGCTAGCCTCCGACCAGAATTTCTCATTCCATAGCTCCGATGTAAAAGTTTACAAAAGCACAAAACACCGATGCATGTTAGAGAGCAACAAGAGCTTGGTCAATGAATTGCAAATTGACTAAAATGTTGGTTATCGCTGGCGATATTTGCGCGCAGGGAAGTATTCATTTTTCGTAAGGGAATCACCCGACCTCCTCCCACCCAGACCTTTAATCATCGCGAGGGGACGCCGCGCTGATTACAATGAAGTGCACTATGGCACGATGGCCTGACGAGATTGCTTAACGAGATGACTTGACGGCTGGTCCGACCCTAACTTCATTTGATTGCTTGGTTTTTCCGTCGCTGTCTTATTCGAGAACTGGACAACAAGTCTCGTTCACCCATCGTTCGCAAGTAGCCAAGCTGTGGTTCCAAATCTCCCAAGAAACACCGAATTCTTTCACGCTATGCGGATCGCTTCACCCTTGCGCGCATGGAAAGGCAGTTGCAGTGGCAAAAGGCCAGGGCAGGGCCGTCCTGGTCCATTCGAAGGCAAACGCGGTCTTGCCAGTAGCAACCGCCCGACGCACCTAGCCCTCGTTCAATAGGAATATTGCCAACTAGCCGACCTCATTGCTCATCTAAACTTGGTGGCAAACAAGAAGTTAATACGGCGGTTTCGCTGTATTAAGGTTGTGAGTGCAGCGTTAGAGCTAGCAGCCCGTTTCGTAGCAATTTGACTCTGGTGGCAGCTCGACAAGCCACCAAGTCCGCAAATATCGGCTGTGTTCAGAGCGTTGACAATTCAAAACACTTTCACCTTGCATGTTTTTAACGCGGAAGTAGCCACCTTCATAACGTCTCGTCAACCTCGTCATAGCCAGATATCGACGCTGGACCATGGACTTGAACGATTTGACCTTGATTTGGCGGGCAGACGATAGCCGCGCGAAGCGATCCGAATGGCTGCAGGGCTAAAAAGCAAATAAGTATTGGGTGAATAGCGCCTATTACTGCGGTTTATACTGATTTGGGATCGACAACGGGGTATCATACCGGATAGGAACAAACGCCACTGTGGTTGCCGGAACACAGGAGTTCTACAATGAACACCACCACCCTGCCCGACGAAATACGTTCCGAGGAGGAACTGGAGGAGTTACTGACTCGCCCAACGGACGCCTTGATACAGGCGATTCGCGGGGTAGAGAGTCCGCTGGTGATTCTCGGGGCAGGCGGAAAGATGGGCCCCTCTCTAGCCGTACTAGCTGCGAGGGCAGCCGAATGTGCCGGTCATCCGCTAAAAATCGTGGCTGCGAGTCGTTTCACCAATGACTCAGCTAGACAGCTACTGGAAGCTCGTGGCATTCGCACTGTTTCCGTCGACATACTCGATCGTTCACAGCTGAAACAATTACCCGACACCACCAACGTCTTATACCTGGTTGGTCTGAAGTTCGGCTCAAGTACCAACCCCGTTCCAACTTGGATTACAAATACGCTTGGCCCCATTACTGCCGCGCAACGCTTCGCTGGGGCAAGATTCGTCGCATTATCGACAGGCAATGTTTACCCCTTCACGCCGACCGATAGCGGTGGCAGCCGCGAATCGGATCGACTGGACCCAGTTGGCGAATACGCGTGCGCAGCCGTTGCCCGGGAACGGATGTTCGAGTATTTTGCCGACAAAGATCAAACACCCTGTACGTTGGTGCGTCTCAATTATGCCCACGACTTGCGCTATGGCGTTATCTCCGATTTGGCTCAAAGGATCATAATGGAAAGACCCATTGATGTGACTATGGGGCATTTCAACGCCATCTGGCAAGGCGATGCCAATGACGTGATTCTCAGGTGCTTTGAGTTGTGTTCGGTTCCACCGTCGCGGCTGAACCTGACCAGTTCGGAGACGTTTTCCGTTCGCGACGTGGCCGGCCAACTTAGCGAATTGATGGGAAAGTCCGTTCGCTTTGTCGGCGGTGAATCCGAGTGTGCGTTGCTAAGCAATGCTAGCCAATGCGTGAAGCAATTTGGACAACCAGCAACACCAGTTTCGAAATTGATCCAATGGATTGCCGCCTGGACATTGCGTGGAGGCAAGACACTCGGTAAACCCACTGGTTTTGAGTCTCGCGACGGCCGCTTTTAGGGTCGACAATCCGGACATGGTGCAAGCTTAGGAATTCGATCTCTATGGCTGCTGACTTTCCAATGTTGCCAAAGGATGCAGCAACACTACTAAAACAGGGAACGGTCATTCCCGCCCATCCGTTGGCGCTCAAGCCTACGGGGCACGTGGATTCAAAACGTCAGCGAGCACTCAGCCGGTATTACCTTGCAGCTGGCGCAGGCGGATTGGCGGTGGGCGTGCACACGACTCAGTTTGCGATTCGTCAACACGACGGGATGTTGGCTTGCGTTCTTGAGTTGGCCGCAGATGTTGTTCGCGAACAAGCCCAATCGTCTGCGGTTACAAGACTGATGGTAGCTGGCATCTGTGGACAAACCAGCCAAGCGGTCACCGAAGCCCGTTTAGCTCGACGACACAGTTATCACCTTGGGCTGCTTTCCCTAACCGCCTATCGCAACCACTCCGAAGATCTCATTCTTCAGCACTGCCAGGAAGTTGCTCGTGAGATTCCGCTGTTCGGGTTCTATTTGCAGCCAAGCGTGGGAGGACGTATTCTGTCTTTTGACTTTTGGCGCCGTTTTGCAGAGATACCGAACTTAATGGCGATCAAGATTGCTCCCTTTAACCGCTACCAAACTTTGGATGTTATGCGGGCGGTGGCCGAATCCGATCGTTGGGACCAAATCACGTTGTATACCGGTAACGACGACGCGATTGTCTTTGACTTGTTGAGTCAATATGAGTTTCAAATTGGCGGATCATTACGCAAATTGCACTTTGCTGGTGGCCTTCTTGGGCACTGGTCTTGTTGGACCAAGTGTGCCGTGGACCTCTGGCAGCGGTGTCGGCAAGCTGCGACTCTCGCAGAGCAGTCAAATTGGCGAGACCTAATGGTATTGGCCCACCAAGTAACGGACATGAACGCGGCAATTTTTGATTCAGCTAACAATTTTCGTGGATGTATCCCGGGAATATTAACCGTGCTACAACAACAGGGATTATTGGCAAACACACTCTGCCTCGATTCCGCTGAGAAACTGAGTCCCGGGCAAGCAAACGAAATCGCTCGAGTTCGAAGCGCCTATCCACATCTCATCGACGACAGCTTTGTGGCAGACAACCTGCAGCAATGGCTGTCTGACTAACCAGGTAAAATTTGTATATCCGCAGATCATAAACATGATCCCCATAAGGCAGTACCCTATGACGTTCTCACATCGTGAATTCGTTCGCTGCAGTATCTCTACCGCACTTCTGTTCATCCTCCTTTGCCCTGCTCAGGCCCAAACAACGGATGGGGTCGCTAGGAAGGGTGCCAATCCATCGCGCAGTTACCCTCCGCAGATTGCTGATGCAAACCAGGAGATCTACAAGAAGATCGGCGACGTCGAGCTAAAGGCTTACGTTTTCAATCCAGATGATTGGAAGCCCGGTGACAAGCGGCCAGCCATCATCTTTTTCTTCGGCGGCGGCTGGAGGTCTGGTTCCCCTACGCAGTTCGAGCATCACTGCCGCTATTTCGCCGCGCGGGGGATGGTCGCAATCACAGCAGATTACCGCGTTGCCAGCCGCCAAGACGTTCGGGCCGTGGCCTGCGTCGCTGATGCAAAGTCCGCAATTCGGTGGCTTCGCAACAACGCGGAGAGGCTCGGCGTCGATCCGGCGAAGGTTGTGGCTGCTGGAGGATCGGCAGGTGGGCATATTGCTGCCGCTACTGGAACGATCAAGGGTTTTGACGAATCCGACGAAGACTCGTCCATTAGTTCCATTCCTAACGCGATGGCATTGTTCAATCCCGCCTTGGTGCTAGCCCCCGTGGAAGGGCTAGCTGGATTCGACGCGAAGAAGTTGCAGGAATTGGAACCTAGGCTTGGTGTCCCTCCCGCTGCGCTGTCTCCCTATCATTGTCTAACGGAAAAGATTGCCCCTACGATCATCTTTCACGGCGAGGCGGATACGACCGTGCCCTTTAAGACTGCGGAGCTGTTTACCGAGCGCGCGCAGCAGCTGGGCAGCCACTGTGAGTTAAAGGGCTATGCCGGGCAACCACACGGATTCTTCAACCGAAGTCGCGGCAATGAGAACTACTTCAAGCAAACGGTGATGGAACTCGATCGGTTCCTAGTGGAATTGAATTACCTGCCTTCGGCAGCAGATTCTTCGGCTCTCGAATTGCTCGCACCCTAGTGTCAAGAATTGGAAATTCAGTTCCACGTAATCCTTGCACAAGATTAGCCGCTGTGCGCTAGCT
>JAGQPR010000266.1 GCA_020426625.1 Planctomycetales bacterium | reverse complement strand
GTTCCGCTCGCTGGCAGCTCGCATCACTCACCCCGGGCTACACTCTGCCGCTACTCCGTAGCTGGACCAACGCTGGCAAAAAAACAAAGCAGCTACGAAGCAACTCAGGAAGTGCAATTCCGCTTGGTAGGTTCGACGAACCCAATTCTGTACCCAGCGGCAACTATGAGACATTGAGGCTAAGGCAGAAAGCCACGCTTAAGGCCCAGGGGGAAATGCGATAGCAATTTATTTTTGTCCCTCACCTCGTTCCTTGCCCATGCTTATTGCTGCGCGGCATGGGAGAGGCAGATGAAAAGTACCTAAGTTATTTGTCCCCAGGTTGTAAACTAAAAACTAAGCTAAGAGTGAGTCTTGTGCAGCCATTGGGCTTCGCGATTATCGGTGCAATATCCGGGATGGGAATTTCAGCTCCGCTCGGGCCGCAATTCGGCTGGAGTCTACTTCCCGTCGTGTTCCTCGTTGGAGGAGGTGCCGTAGCCGGTGCATGCTTCGGATGTTTGGGGAGTCGGTCGGGGGAGAGTAACTCGAGTAACTCTGGTGCTTCGTCGGCTTAACGAACCCCGATGACTCGCAGGAGCAAATCGAGATTCGAATGGATACACGATACGTGACCACGCTGGAGTCAGTCGCAGACGTGACAGGGCTCGTCGCTGGAAAATTGACGGGCGGGGACTTGTGCCGTTCGTTGGGGTTGAATAGGACACCTGCTCGATTTCTCGGCATCAGCAGGGCACGTGTCGTGCAAGTTCTCAACCGACTTCGGGACCAGTCTGGAATGCTTGACTCCAACGAAACAACCTCAGAAACAGGCGGCGCACATGCGAGGGTGGCTGGTAGGGTCGAAACGCCTCGTTTGGGCCATTCCCGGAAATCGCGACAGTCGCGGGAGGGCAGCTTGAGCCAGTTGATGATTTGGAACCGCTTTGGCGTTAGCCACGGATGTTCAATTATTCTGTCTTCTCTGTTCCCTTCGCAGGTGGCGCGGGCCAGCTGAACGACGCGCCCCCGCGATTCTCTTCGTCTACTCGAGCTTTGACATGCACTTGGCATGCGAAGTGCCCTGGACATCGGAGCAGTTTGTATTTTGAACGTACCGTGACGCATGGCGCGCAGCAAAACGCAAAAACGCCGTGAAGTGATACAGCTTCTTGATACAAACACGACCAATTGTCCCTCAAGGAGAATTCAATGAAAACTCTGTTCGCTCTGCCAACCAGAATACTGTTGCTCTTGAACCTTTGTTCGTCTCCGGCTGTGGCTGAGGAAATTGCGGTTTCTGGTCGAGTCGTAGAAGTAACCGTCTATCGGGATCAGGCTCGGGTAATCCGCGATATAGAAGTTCCTGCATCGGACAAGCCCCAACAGATTCGTGTTCTTGGTTTACCTGTGCAGCTAGTAGAGGACAGTTCTTTCACCGAGGCTGGAGAGGGCACTCAGGTCTTGAGTCATCAAGTTATCTCGCAGAACACGGTAGATGAGCAAGTTGCCAATGAGTTGGCTGCGGACTTGAATGAAATGCGTGCGGCCAAAGAAGCGGCAGAGAATCACCTGGAAATCATCAGGCAGGATATGTCGACGTTGGAGCGGCTGGTAACATTCTCGGCGGACAAGATCCAACAGAATCTGGACCGAGCGACTCTAGAAGTCCAATCTGTCACGGCGCTGGCCGACTTTGTGATGGAGCGTAGACGAATACTGGCACAGGAGCTATTTACCCAGCAAGCAGAAGTCCAAGCGCTCAAACATCAAATTGCTGAAAGGCAAAAACAACCGACCAAGACGCCCGTTGGCGAGGTGCCCTACGAGGCGATCATTACAGTTCGGTCGGACAAAGGAGGTCTCGTCCGGCTATCCTACGATGTGGAGGGTGTCCATTGGTATCCTCGATACAAGATTAATGGCCAACTAGGCCGACCGAACGAAGTTGCGGTACAGATGGAAGCGGTGGTCGTGCAGCATTCAGGTGAATCTTGGCAGGATGTTTCCTTGACGTTGGCAACGTCAACACCACAAACTCAAGCTGCTGGTCCCAGTCTAGCGCCGTTGCGGATTCACACGGCAGCATTGCGGAATCCCGACGCCAGCACACATGTGCTTGGCCAATTTACTAGTGCAGCTCAGTCAGAACTGTTGCACGACGAACTGGCTGCACTTACTCTTGAATTGAATATGGAAGCTGGCCGACAGCAAATCCAGGAACTGACGTCGACGGAGGAAGTTCAGCGCAACGTGGCCATGGAAGTGCCGAGTAGGGCATTTGATGAGACCTACGAGCTAGCTGGCAAGGTGAGTCTGGCTTCCCACACTCAACCACAAACCCTCGCAATTTTGAGAGCGTCGTTGGAAGCAGAGTTTTACCACGTAGCGACGCCGCTTCTAAGCAGCTTTGCTTTTCGCGAAACGTCCCTGATCAATGAATCGGGCAAGAGTTTCATTGATGGGCAAGCAGATGTGTACCTGGATGAAAAGTTTGTTGGCCGAGTGGAAATTCCACCTACGGCCGTTGGCCAGAGGATGACGATTGGTTTTGGCACTGATCGACAGGTTCGTACTCGGCGTGAGCTGCTTTCTCGCAAAGAGGCAATCAAGGGTGGGAACCGCTTCTCAGAGTTGGCGTGCCGTTTGGTAATTTCAAACTTTCACGTGGAACCTGTCGAGATTCGTTTGCTTGATCGTATCCCACTGGCCGTCCAGGACGACTCAATCAACATCACCCTTACAGATGAAGAATTGGCGAGGTTGTCGAGTGATCCACTGTACCAGCGTTTGCAACAACCGACCGGCATTTTACGTTGGGACATCACGGTACCCGGCAATCGTTTCGGCAGCCAAGCCTATGATCATGAGTACAAATACTCAATCGAACATGATCGAGAGCAAACTGTGGCCAGCGAAGATCTAATGCAGCGAATGATGGAAGACCTTGAATTTGAAAGTATACATGGAGGCATGGGAGGCATGGGGGGAGGATTTGGCGGCGGATCATTCTAACACCCTCGCGGGAAACGAATCCGTTCAAATCTATCGGTAAAGCCTTTCAGTTCCGCATCAATCTCGTCCAACTCAAGGGGCGGTTTGAATTCGTGGAAGTGCCGACGCTGACATAGGTGCCAACAATCTCCAAGACTATCCCGAACTCGATTCTGTGATAGGCGGTGCGAGTACCACCGTCGCAGGTACACTGAACAGTCTGCCAGATACATCGACCTGTATGCCAACACGGCGGCTGATCCTTCCGGCCACGGAGAAGGCGAGCGTTGGCTGGGAGTAATTACCGTAACGACGAATGCCAGCGGTGACGCGGGGCTTTCTGTTACGTTCGCGAGAGCGACTGCTGCTGGCGAGTACATAACCGCTTCTGCAACGCGACTGGAAGATCACGATTCGGATCCGGCAACACCGCTGGTGGAAACAGACACCTCGGAATTCTCGAAGACCTAACCTGCGGATTCGCTTGCCAGATGGATCGGACCACTACCGTGTGAATGTCGGCCAAAACTCACTCTTGAAGCATGATAGAAGGAGTGCGCCCGGTCGAGGTCTCGACTTCGGGGAACGCCCCCTCGCCAAACACCTTCTCCGGGGAGGATGAGACGCCAAAGGCTTTGCCTTGCTGCCATTGGGCAATAACCGGATGCTGATTCAGGATGAAATGAGCAACTCCCGCTCGTGGCTCTCCCACCGAGGGGCTCGAAGGAGAGTAAGTTGTGCACTGCTTAGCGTCTGCACTGTCTCGCTTCTTGCAGATGCATTTCAGAAATAGTGGGGATCGATGCTCTCCAGCCACTGCTGGGTTGACAGGTTCTTTGATCTCGGGCTTTGCCCCAATTGGCCAGGAGATTATTGCCAATTTGCTTGTAAGTCCTGGCGCTCTTGCGGTACCAATATCAACGAAGCGAGATATTACGTCTCATTGCAAGGGCCATGAGTGCTTGAGGAAGATCCCAAAGCGATATTCACGCAGTGGTTGGAAGAGCATAGCTCGTCCGTCCTCAAGGTGGCGCGTGCCTACACACTGACCCACGACGAATGCCAGGATTTGGCACAGGAGATTTTGCTGCAAGCTTGGCGGTCGCTGCCGAAGTTCGAGGGCAAGTCGAGCTCTGCGACTTGGTTCTATCGAGTGGCTTTGCATACCGCCATGAATTGGCGTCGTAATAATCAGCCACGGCGAACGCGTGAGAAGCCTCTGCTGGAAATACACATCCCGGCAGTCGAGAACGTGGATTCGTCCCATCAGGTTGAACAGCGAGAAATGGTCGAGCGACTTTACCAGGCGATTCACACACTGCCGAAGACGGAAGTGGCTCTAGTGCTGCTGTATCTGGATGACTTGAGCTACAGCGAGATTTCCAGCGTGCTCGGAATTTCCGAGAGCAACGTTGGTGTCAAACTCAATCGAGTCCGCAAGACGCTCGCTTCGCTCTTGGATGCATCTGCGGAGGGCCAGTCCGAATGAGCCTTGATAAATTCCGGGAAGCTTGGAAAGCCGAAGCGTCACAAATTCAAGTCACCTTCGATGCAGACACTTTGACACGAGAAGTTCAACAGTCGCAGAACGCATTTCGGTCGATGATCTATTGGCGCGACTTACGCGAAATCGTGGTTGCGTTGGTGATGGTTCCAATGTGGATTGTGATGGGCTACTGCACGTCATCTCCGTGGACTTGGTATTTATCGGTGCCCGTTCTGATCTGGATCGCGGGCTTCTTCCTCGTCGACCGAATAATTCACCCGCAGCGCGCAAGCGGCCCAGGAGAAGAGTTGTTGTTCTATGTGAAAGAATCGCTGGCTCAAGTTGAGCATCAGATTTGGTTGTTGCGGAATATCTTTTGGTGGTATCTGTTGCCACCGTCGATTTCGCTCGCTGCATTTTTTATCCATTCTACTTGGATATCGACCGGGGCCTGGTGGGGAACGGTTCTGTTGACTGCGGTTCCGGCAGGTTTCGTCTATTGCGTTTACCGGGGCATCTATCGACTGAACCAAATTGCTGTCCGCGACCAATTGGAACCGCGACGAGCGGGATTGCGGAAATTGATTGACCAATTCGAAAGCGATCGTACTGCCGACGAAACTGATGACTTGCTGGCGCTCGTCACGGCGTTGTCAGGCACAGACGGTAGTGCGAACCAATGCGGCAACTGGGCCGCGTGGGCCGAAAACTGGAACCGAATCATTCCCTCGTGGCGCGAAGTAGCCATCATCTTGGCACCAACGCTTGCAGGTGCCTTTTGTGGTTGGCTTTGGGGACTCACTGAGATTGGGGCGATGTATTTTGGACCAGTGTTCTTTCAGTCAGTGATCGGTGCCGTAATTCCGTTCCTGATTGTAACCTTCAGCTTCATCTTCCGTTCTTTCCAGCGCTACAAAGATCAACCACTATCGGGTAAAGGTAGCTCATGTCCCAATGCGCCCGCTGTGGTCATCATCGCCATGATTTTCCTGATCTCAATTCTCGCCTTTGCAGCACTAATGTCATGTTCGGTCTGGACCAAATCACGACAAAGCACTGAAGTAGCTGAAGTCACCACTGCGACAGTCATATACGCACTACAAGGATTAACCAATGAAGTCTGTTGAGTCTGTTGCACAGACAATTGCCTTTGCATTGCTGCTTTCTTCAGCCTGGATTAGCTCGCACTGTCGAGCCGAAGATCCATCAAAAGACATGCAGGCCAAGCTGGGGCTGATATGTCGCAAGCACGATGTGCCGGGGATGGTTGCGGTAGTAGTAAATGGCAAGGGATTGGTCGCGAAGGAGTGCTTTGGCGTTCGTAAGCGGGGTACTTCTGACAAGCTCGAACTGTCGGATCGGTTTCCGATAGGCTCGAACACTAAATCGATGACAGCCACGTTGGCAGCCGTGTTGGTCGAAGCAGGAAAGATCGAATGGGAAACCACGCTCGGCGACGTTTTTCCGAATGCCACTGACAAAGACATTCATCCTAAATTGCGTTCGGTAACGCTGGACCAGTTGTTGTCCCATCAGAGTGGACTGCCCGCCAACATCAGCGATATTTCGGGGCCAGCATGGACCAGCTTCTTTGCCGAGAAACAGTCACCTAAGTTAGAACGTCGACGCATGCTCAAGCTCGTTCTTTCGCAAGCTCCGACTCAGCCTCAGGGACAATTCCTCTACTCCAATCTCGGATACGCCGTAGCTTCCGCCATGTTGGAAACGCGGGCGAAAGAACCGTTTGAATCGCTGATGAAGAAGCATATCTTCGACCCCTTGGAGATGCGATCCGCCGATTTTCGATCAAAGCAATCAAATGAAAAAACTCAAACCGGATTGTTGTGGGGACACAAGGATGGCAAGCCTGTTGATCCGCGAACCCCTGGTGCAGAAAACCCCTCGGTTTATGCGTCGGCCGGAACAGTCTACTTGTCGATTGAGGACTACGCGAAGTATGCGCAGTGGCATTTGGCTGGCAAGCCCGCGCCGGTATTGCGCATGCAAGCCACGTACGATCATCTGCACCAGCCGCTGGTCGACAAAGCTCAGAATGAAAAGTACGGGTGCGGATGGATTTGCTTGAATTCGCCGCTCGGCCCAGCATTGACTCACGCTGGATCGAATACCAATACCTTTGCAGTGATTTGGGTGCTTCCTGAATTGGATCTCGCCGTAATCGCTTGCACCAATTCAGGCGAGCCACAAGCGTTCCCGGCATGTGATGAAATGGTCGCTCACTTGATACAATCACAACCGTCGCAGACGGCCAATCCGGGTGATGTCACTCCCGAACGACTGGTTGGTCGTTATCAGCTGACACCAAATTTCGTCTTCGACGTCAATTACCACGACGGTCATTTGATGGTCGGCATCACCAATCAGCCGACTCAGGAAGTTTATGCGGACTCGCCGACAAAGTGGTCCTATCGTGGCGTCGCAGCTCAACTAGAGTTCCACCTTCGAGCCACGGGGCCCGCCTATGCACTGACCCTTCACCAAAACGGTCGAGCACAAAAAGCAACTCGCCTATGAATACAAAATTCTCGTGGTTGCCAGGTTTTCCTGTCAAACGCTGTTTCACCTAAAGTTCGATCCTAACGCCAATCTCCCGAAAGTACGAAAGGTGCCCAGAATTGCGGCGATAGTCGGCGGGTTTCGGGTGCGTTTTGGCCGAGTCGAATACCGCGGGGGACGTCGCCAGGATTTTTCAGCGCCCACAGCTGCGTTTCGCGCAGCGCATCCAGAATGCTCAGCTCCTTGTCCAAGTAATTCGCATAGAACTCCTGCATGAGGCGACGTGTGGCGGCATCATTGACCTTCCACAAACTCGCTACCGTGCTGCGAGCGCCAGCCAATTGAAAACCGCGTTGGATACCCAACAACCCTTCGCCGCCAGCCACTTCACCAAGTCCCGTTTCACACGCGGACAACACTACCAGACGCACTCCGTCGAGACGCATGAATGCGATCTCGTCAGCCGTCATGATTCCATCATCTAATTGCTGTGCATCGTCGAGCGAATCGACAGTGGCGTCTGGCGTTCGATTCGCGCCAGCAAAAACGATTCCGGACAGCTGGCCCGGACTGTAGCCGAGCAGCGCATCGCGCTGCAAGCCAGAATTGACCGCTCGTGCATTCCCATGTTGTGAAACTAGTTCGAAAGACATGGCAGATGGCTGTTCGGGGGCGGCAAAGAAGCCGTGGGTCGCCAAATGCAAGAACATGCACTGGGGCGCAAAAGCTCGAAAGGCGGTTTCGCTTGCCGCCGCTTGCCGAAAGTCGAGTATTGCATCGGGGCCAGGTTGGTAGAGCCGCTTGTACAAGCCTGCTATAAACTCGACTTCGGCACGCGTTTCGACCAGCGCACCAAACTGGTGTTTGCCGCGAACCGACTGAGGCAGAGTACTACGCTCCCAAGGACGCTTGCGTGGCGAGGCTGGTTCCGATGTCTGATCTTCATCGGCTCCTGAGCGTTGATCGTAATTCACATCTCCCATCAGCAGCAATTCGTGCTGCAGCTCAACCCCTCCCCGGTCTTCGACCAGCGCTGGCAGCAACTGGGGCACGGGGATCGAGGCCAGTCGATGATCCTCGATCAAATAGCTGCCCGGGACCTTGCCAGGTAACGCTGCCAGCGGCAATCGCCCCATCGCGCCGTCGGTAGAAATCAAGATCGTCTGGGACGAACTCAGCTGGTCCAATACCGGCTCCCAGATTTGGCTGCGCAGCTTCAAACCTGCCGCTTCGGCTTGCGGTGACATGCCGAAGGATTCGCGCCACAAGTCGATGGCCTGGCTGACTTCAACGGCCGAACCAAGGGGGATCATGACTGGCTCTGAATTCCGCTTCACGATTGAGACCAGCAACGATCGTCCTTGTTCGCTCGCATACTCAAAGTAATCTAACAACACAGAATCCTCGGGGATCGCCTGTTGAATTTGGCCAAGGTTCACTTGCTGCTCCGCCCGTCGGAATGGCTCGCTGCGCCGTAGTAGCTCAGCCTCCATGGCTTCTTTTTCATTCGTTAGCCTCGCCACTCGCTGCTTCCAAAGAGCCAATTGATCGAGATCAGGGCCAGCCTGCGCCAGCTTTGACAATTCCGCTGCCGCACGCTGAAGCTTCGTAAACTGTTCCGCGATCGAGGGATCATCGGCGGCCATGCGCAGCCCTCGCAGTCGGTTCAGCACGCTCCCCTTCCACAACATCACACTCTCGATTGCCTTCACGGGGACCGACGGCATAGCCAGGCATGCGTTCAGGTAATTGTCGAGTTGGTACCTCAAACTCTGGCTCATCGCCAATTGCTGGCGTTCCGCAAGTACGTAAGCTGTGTCGTCCAAGTTACTGCGGCTGATCGCCAACGCTCGCTCGAACAGAGGAATTGCCAAATCAAACCGTCTTGACGCTGCGTATAGTAGCGCCAAATTGTTTAGATTCATTGCAAAATCTGGATGTCGCTGGCCCAGCGTCGACTCGCGGATTTGCAAAGCCTGCTTGTAAAGTGGTTCGGCATGTGCAAAGTCGCCAGTCTGGTAATAGAAGAAGGCAAGATTGCTTAAGCTCGTCGCAAAGCTCGGGTGCTGCTCACCAAGTGCGACTCTGTCGATTTCCGCAGCCTGAACAAGCAACGGCTCGGCTCGCTCGTATTCGCCCATATCCTGATACAACAGCGCCAAGTTGTTCAGGCTGATCGAATAGTCCGGGTGCTGTTCGCCTAGTACAGCTTGGTTGATTTGCTTGGCCCGGATTAGCAACGGCTCGGCTTGCTGGTAGTCTTTCATCGTATGGTACAGCAGCGCCAAGTTGTTCAGACTCATGCCGTAGTCTGGGTGTTGCTCGCCCAGAACAGCTCGGCGTATCTGCAGGGCTTGAACATGCAGCGGTTCGGCACGGGCGTAGTCGCCCATCTGGTAATACAAGAGCGCGAGATTGTTCAGACTGGTCGCGTAGTCCGGGTGCTGCTCACCAAGCGCAGCCTTGTCGATCTGTGAAGCCTGGTCGAACAGCGGTTCTGCCCGCGCATAGTCCCCCATGTCCTGATACAACAGTGCCAAGTTGTTCAAGCTGATCGAGTAGTCCGGGTGCTGGTCTCCTAGCACAGTCTTGTTAATTTGCGTGGCCTGGACTAGTAGCGGCTCGGCTCCCGCGTAATTGCCCAACTCATGATAGAGCAATCCCAGGTTGTTCAGACTCATGGCATAGTCTGGGTGGCGCTCACCCAGCGCAGCTTGACGAATATGCATTGCCTGAACGTGCATCAGTTCGGCCTGTACAAAGTCGCCCATCTCGTAGTACAGATATGCGAGATTATTCAAAGCTGTTGCGTAGTCTGGATGCTGTTCACCAAGCGTGGCCTTGTCGATCTGAGAAGCCTGGACGTACAGCGGCTCGGCCTTTGCGTAGTCCCCCATGTCTTGGTATAGCAGGGCCAAGTTATTCAGGCTCACGGAGTACCGCGGGTGCTGCTCTCCCAGCGCAGCCCGATTGACTTGCATCGTCTGCACCAACAGTGGTTCTGCTCGCTCGTAGTCGCCCATCTCGTAGTACATCATTCCCAGCTTGTTCAGGCTCTTGGCGTATTCCGCGTTCCGCTCGCCCAGCAGGCGCTTCTGCGCATCCGTCACCGATCTCGCAATTTTCACCGCTTGCAAGAACTCGCCTCGCTCAAACAGCTCGTCAGCTTCATCCCCTCGATTCGTCGCAGTTTGTAACTCCATTCTCTGTTCCGGCGAGAGTTCCGACTTAATTCCCGCTGCGCTCAACGCCAAGCTAGCATCGATTGTTCGCCAATGTTGTCCAAGATGTTCCTGACGCCATTGGTATATCTCAGCCCAGAATTCAGCGCTAGCTTTCCAATCGCCAGCCCGCTCCGCGTTCGCAGCCATGAACGTGAGTAAACCGTCGACATTCTGCGAATCTCTTCCGAACCACTTGCGCTCAATTGCCAGCAACTGTTGGCCAACTTCAATCGCATCAGGGTATCTGCCGCCGTCACTCAGGTGCTGTGCTTGTTCCCAGAGCGATGCGCGCTCAGTAGTAGTCGGCGCCGCCTCAAGTTGCAATGTCTCTCTCGTCGGTTTCTCCGACAACTCTTGGGCGGCAGCAGGATGCATGATGGTGATCGCCAGAACAACCACTTTCAAACTATGATCGCTCATCTTTCTCTGAGTCCTTCGCTACGATACCCCAAAGGCTTGATATCGAATTGTAATCAAATTCCCCAGGTACAAAGCTATATCCTATCATCCGGATGGACGGATGGAGCTCGCGACCTGGTTGTCGCGATTGCACTGAGTTTTTTGGTGGTTCTAGTATTCGAATTGATGAGCGCTCGTCACCTAACGAAAAGAGCTCTCTATTTAGTTCGCTCTTTCGAGGATGCGAAGATGTTTATCGAGATCCTCATCTGTGAGAACCTTCCGCCTACAGGAGAGCTGCGAAGAGCCGTTGCATTGGGGACTGCCACAATATTACCGAAAACAACTCAATGGTGAGTAGATCAGGAACCTTCATGTACCAGTATCCGCCAGCTGGTTCCAACGTCTCTGGTCGCGGTGTATCGGGAGGATTTCCCAGAAGCCGCCGGTCTCCTTCGTCTCAAAATTCGCGCGCTGGCTAACATGCTGACCCCAGCGTCGATTAACCGGTGAGCGTCCCGTGAATCGCATCTTGTCACAGTCGAACTCCGACCACTCAAAGCGCCCAAGCTTGAAAAGTTCGGACGTGACCGGATTGATGTATTTTGCCATGCTATCGCCGCTGCTTGAGCGATTGCATGATGACGGCTGTTTGCGAGACAAGGCCGGCAATCGTACGTTGCACTACGATCAGTACTGCATACTAATTCTGCTGTATCTTTTCAATCCAGCCATCACCAGCCTTCGCGCTATCGAGCAAGCC
>JAGQPR010000265.1 GCA_020426625.1 Planctomycetales bacterium | reverse complement strand
TCTGGCCACCGCTAAGCGGTTAAATCAGACAGTGGCCAACGTTTTTCGCGAAGAACAGGTCTATCGCATCGACCACTACCTGGGCAAGGAAACCGTGCAGAACATTCTGGTGCTGCGTTTTGGCAACTCCATGTTCGAACCTCTGTGGAATCGCAATTACATCGACAACGTGCAGATCACAGTAGCCGAGGAAGTAATCGTCGGCCGACGCGCCGATTATTACGATCGTTCAGGTGTCTTGCGTGACATGTTTCAGAACCACATTCTGCAGCTCATGATGGTCACTGCCATGGAATGCCCTGTCAAATTTGACGCAGATTCGGTCCGCAATGAAAAAGTCAAAGTTTTGCAAGCTGTGCGGAAGCTATCGCAAATTGAGTTGGCCGAATGCGGAGTGCGCGGTCAGTACCACGGCTACTTGGAGGAACAAGGAGTCGCACCGGAAAGCCCCACGGAAACGTTTGCTGCGATCAAGTTGCACGTCGACAACTGGCGATGGAAGGGTGTGCCGTTCTACCTGCGAAGTGGCAAGGGTATGAGCTGTCGGACTACGCAGATCGTCATTGAATTCAAGGAGCCGCCTCACACGCTGTTTACCAGTGGCCAACCGCAGGCAAATCGTTTGGTCATACAGATTCAGCCAGCTGAAGGATTGCAAATCCACTTTGAATCCAAGGTTCCTGACGCTGGTATGAAGACCCGCCAAAGTCAGCTGGATTTCCGATTTGACCGACATGCCAAATTGCCCGATGCCTACCAGCGTCTGCTGCAGGACGTAATGCAAGGAGACGCTAGCTTGTTCGCCCGCAGTGATGAAGTCGAATGCGCCTGGGGTATTATCGACCCGATTATCAGCGGTTGGCGATCGGAATTTGCGACTCCAGTAAGATCGTATTCGTTGGGATCCTGGGGCCCAACAGAATCGAGTGACTGGATAGCTCGTGATGGTCGATGTTGGTTTGACGTTTGTCCAGTGCTCAAATAGTTTCTAACCCAAAGGTTGGAAGAAGTGTTTATGGTGGGTGTTGACGACGTTGTGATCACTGGGATCGGGTGCGTTTCGCCAATTGGTATCGGTCGTCCAGCGATGCTGGCAGGCCTTTTGGAGCAGCGCTGCGCCATTCGCAAACTGTACCAATTTTCCGATCCTCAGCGAACGGCCATCTTTGGCGCCGAAATCGACGATTTTGACGGAAAGCAATACGTTACACCGCGTAAAGCGCTGAAAGTCATGAGCCACGAGATTCAGCTGGCCTATTCTGCAGCACATTTGGCCTGGCAAGATGCCGGACTAACAGAAGCTACGTTGGAACCCGATCGCTTGGGAGTCGTCTTTGGGGCGGAGATTGTCTCGGGCCACATTCCAGATTTGCTTCCCGCCGTTCAAGCTTGTTCGGACGCCGGTCGCATGGATCACAGCCAGTGGGGTACGACCTTCGCAAAGCAGATTTATCCACTGTGGATGTTGAAGAACTTGCCTAACATGCCCGCCTGTCACATTGGCATTGCAATCGACGCGCGTGGTCCCAACAACACCATCGCGCAAGAAGAAGTCGGCGGCGTGCTAGCACTGGCAGAAGCCGCCGCGATCATCTCCCGCGGTCAAGCAGACCTAATGATAGCTGGCGCCGTCAGTTCGCGAGTTGCGCCAACGCGGCTAATCTATCGCCCCCGCGATTTGTACGATCACCATCCACTAGACAGCTCGGAGAACGAACCGCGTTGCGTGCCATTCGATGCTCGCCGAAGAGGCATCTTGGCATCTGAAGGCTCGGCTGCGATTGTCCTGGAACGACGCCGGCACGCCGTGCGTCGCGGAGCACCGATCTTGGCTACCGTCTTGGCTGCGGCCAGTCGCTGCGCTGAACCGAGCCGACCTTACGGCGGCAGTCGCCAGTCGATCGCGGCGGCGGCATCTGCCGCGCTGGATGAAGCCGCTGTAGACGTTGCCGATTTGGCGCACATCTCTGCGCAAGGATTTTCGGAAACGTACTTGGATATCGAAGAGGCGGCAGCCATTACCAAGTTCGGACCTACTTGTCCCGTGACGGCATTCTCCAGCTACTTTGGTACAGCTGGCTCGGCTTGTGGAATGCTGGAGTTAGTTGCCAGCATCCTCTCGGTTCACGGCCGCGTGTCTCTTCCCACACTCGGTTACCAAGTTCACGACCCGGATTGCGACATTCGTATCACCACGCAGCAACGGGCGACCAGCCAAGATCATTTCCTAAAGCTCAGCTTCACTCCCATGGGCCATGCTGCTGCGGTGGTAATCCGGTGCGCGAATTAGAAAACCTGACGATTGTCGACGACTCGAGAGACCAGTGCGTATATTTGTCCGACCAGACAGCAAGGATGCCGCTTTGTCTGCCACCTGGGCCACTTTCACCAGAGCAACTGGATCGCCTGTTAGCTCACGGCTATCGGCGCTCTGGATGGTATTTCTACCGTACTCGCTGTCCAAGCTGTTCGGCTTGCCAACCACTTCGCATCGATGTCGACCTTTTCAAACCGTCACGTTCTCAGCGGCGAGCCAACCAACGCGGGGAAAAGCAATTGCGAGTCGAGTTCGGATTGCCAACGCTCGATTCGCGTCGCCTGGATTTGTTCAATCAACACCGGCAGGTTCGCCAGCTAGCTCGTAATGAACGGCCTGTTGGCCCGGAAGACTACCGAGGATTCTTGCTCAATTCGTTTGCGGATGTCGGCGAATTGAGCCTCTGGTTTGACGACTTGCTGGTAGGTGTTTCCATTACCGACATTGGCCAAAAGAGTTTGTCGGCTGTCTATTGCTTTTTTGATCCAGCCTATTCGCACTTGAGCATTGGGACGTATGCGATTCTCCAGCAGATCTTCCTCGCTCGTCAAACAAATCGCCAATGGCTCTATTTGGGTATGTACGTCGCTAACAACTCACATCTGAACTACAAAAGTAAGTTCGGGCCACATGAAAAATGGATCGGGGGACGCTGGCAATCCAGCCTCGGTGGCATGGATGGAATTGGATTGCCAATTCATGATCCCAGCGGCGAATAGCTCGGCCACGACAAAGGCGTCTATTCGGCGGCCTGGTACGCAGTGCGTACCCAGTCAATCAATTCCTGATCTACATCTGCCAGATTCGTAATCTGTACTTTGAATTGACACATCTGCCCCGCTGGCAGAGCAATCAAGCGATCGGTCGCTTGCAGCCCCTTTACGTTTAGGCCAACATCGACGCGAGTCTGGGTAGCGGGACCTATCATGGCGAACTGTTTCTTTCGGCGGAGACTCACGTAAGTCTTCTTAGGTGCAATCTCAAACTCACCGAATTTATGGATGGCTTTCATGAGTTTCTCATGGATCGGGCGCAGGTGAGCCTTCTTGCCGACGTAGATGCTGTCCAGTGGGTCGATCGCATCATTGCTGCCATCCGCCGGTTCTTGCTGCGAACGAAAGACGTGAACCAATGTGTTCGCATCGCCGTGGCCCATGCCCAGATCGCGTTTTAACATATCACGAATTTCTCCGTGCTTGGACCGTCCGCAATCGCGAATGATGGCGAATAGTTCTTCGAGCGACTTACCACATCGATCTTGGAGATTCTTGAGCTGCGACTCTAGAGCTTTGTCGATTTTGTTCATTTGCGGGACTCACTGGCCAATGCTCAAGACACACGACGCTACAGCTGCGGCCCGTTGTCGGGCGGCAGCGAAAGATGCCACTGCAGCAAGGAATGGGTCAGTTCGTTGACTAAATCGGTGTGCTGCTCAGCCACGTTGTTCGATTCGGAGACGTCGCGCTTCAAGTCGTACAGCTCGGGTTCGCTGCCATCGTACTCGCACAGCAGTTTCCACTTGCCCGAACGGACGGCAAGATCTGGCAGGTCTTCATCCCCGTAGAATTTATCTCGATCCGGTGGGCGTCGAAAGAAGATAGGTGCTTGCCGGGAACCACCGTTGCCGAGCAATGTTTCTACCAGTGGCTCACCATCGTAGCTGACTCCTTTGGGAAACGGCGTGTTCGTCAATGTCAACAGTGTCGGAGCCAAGTCAATTGCGGAAAACACAGAGTCCCCATCAACGTGATTCTGTTTCTTGACGATACCCGGTCCCCAGGCGATCAGCGGAGACCTGATACCACCTTCATAGAGTTGCGCTTTGAATCCTCGAAATGGCCCGGCCCGACCTGCTCCCGGCTCAGGACCATTGTCAGAACAGATGAGGATCAATGTGTTTTCTCGTAATTGTTCATCGTTACGGATACGATCAAACAGCTTGCCAAACTGCTTGTCCATCGATTCCAACACCGACAAGTACAGTCGTCGTTTGGATCCATCCCCCCAGCTTTCAACCGGCGGCCAATAAGGTGAGTGGACGTCGTCGGGCCAAAGATTGACATAGAACGGTTTCTTGGCTGCGACGGCGCGATCGATGAATGGAAGTGCTGCGTCGACGAATCCCGAAGTAATCTCACTGCGTTGCATCCAGCGATAGCCTTCCCCAAGAATCTCGGCGCGATCCCAAATCCTACCCGGTTCAGTTTGTCCAGGCTTCAAGGTTAATGGCAGCAGTTTTGGCCCCATCCCTTCGAAATTCGTCAGCGACTCGTCAAATCCGTATTCGGTAATCCATGGAGCTTCATTGACATCGCGCTGGCCACCCATGTGCCATTTTCCGAAGTGGCCAGTAGCATATCCGGCTTGCTGCAACGATCGAGCCAACATCGGAGCATTTGGGTCGAGCCACTGCGCCATGCCGCGTCGGTCATTATCCTTTCGATTGTTCAGGTAGGAAGATATCCGCCAGCGCTGCGGGTATTGACCTGTTGATATGGCAGTTCGAGAGGGGGAGCAGATCGGCGAATTGACATAGAACTGTTCAAAACGCACACCCTCGGCTGCCATAAGATCGATGTTGGGCGTCGCTGCGTCTACGTCACCGAAGCACGAAAAATCGCTCCAGCCCATGTCATCAATGAAAACTAACACAATGTTCGGCTGCGTTGCAGGCGCAATGGTTTGCAAAACTAGCGCCCAAATTCCGATGCAAGTTGCGACAAACTTCATGAAGAATATGTTTCTGCGAATAAGTAACAAGTTGATAAAGGGACACTATCAGCATACGCCACCGCTGGGTAAAAATCAGTAACCCTCCCGCGGCAAGTAGCATCGGTTTCTTGCAACTTCTTCCGGTTCCCAGGCTCTGTCGGCTCAGCCTGGGAACCCAGTGTTTTGCCGGCTCTGCCTGCAGTTTCCGTCAGCCCGATGGGGGAATCGACAAAACTGGCGAAACGGAGCCTCGAAGACTATGCGTTCCAAGGAGCCTGCAGAGCCAAGGAACAAGTGGTTTGCCTGCCAGCGATCAGCGAAAAGGGACTGATAAAGGGACTTGCCCTGCTTCGCGTGTCTCTACAACGCCAAGCTTAGCAGCAGAAACAAGCCAGCTGACAGAATCATCGTAGCCGGTAACGTGAGCACCCAGGCCAGCAGAATGGACTTGATTGTGCTAGCTTGGATCCCAGATTTGTTGGCGAACATTGTGCCTGCAACGCCAGACGAAAGCACATGCGTCGTGCTAACCGGTAGATGCAGAAAGTCAGCCATGCCAATGGCGAAGGTTGCCACCAATTCGGCGCATGCCCCCTGGGAGTAACTCATGTGAGTCTTTCCAATTTTCTCACCAATGGTCACCACGATTCTCTTCCAGCCGATGGTTGTTCCGACCCCCAGCGCGAAAGCCACAGCCACGATAACCCACACCGGCGAATAGTCTGTAACGCCTCGCAAATGCTTGCGCGCCTGCGCAAGTTGTTCTTTCTTCTCGGTCGAAAGACCGCTGGTAGAAGCGTTTGAGATTTGAGCGACCGCGTAGTCGATACGCATGATGCGAGTTCGAATATCCCATCGCGATTCGACCGTTAGCTGGTTGAGGTTGTCGGCACCTTGCAAAGTATCATGGAGCGAATTCAGATCATCGAGGATCGTCTGAGAAGTAGGGGCATCGACCGCACCAGCGACGACTGAGGACCCTGGAAACGTCTCCGTCCGGCCACCTGCTGGACTCGTTTGAGGAGCGGCAGCATTCTTGGGCACCCAAGGCAGTTGATCTAAGGCGTGCATGACTTGATCAGCACCCTTGAGAAACGATTGCAACTCAGCCACCGTCGACTGCAACTGCGCAACGTCAACAGCGGATGAATTCAAGTTCAACGCGTAGTGCGCGGGCACCAATCCGATCAAGATTAGCATAATCAAGCCGATGCCTTTCTGACCATCGTTGGAACCGTGCGCCAGGCTCACACCGGTGCAGGTGAATATCAATACGCCTCGAATCCAAGCAGGTGGTGGGCGATCGTCAGGAGCAGGCTCATGCAGCGCTTGGTTCTTGAAAAAACGCTTGGCCAACAAGAGCAATACCGCCGCGCTGCCAAAACCTATTATTGGCGAAACCAAAAGCGAGATCCCGACTTGAGTGGCCTTGCCCCAGTTAACGCCACTGCCGAAGCCATTTCCGGAAATCATCGAACTGGCTAATCCAACCCCCAGGATGGCTCCGATCAGTGTGTGCGAGCTACTGGCGGGAATTCCCAAATACCATGTTCCGAAATTCCAAATGATTGCGGCCAGAAGCAAAGACATAACCATCGCGATGCCTGCACCGCTGTCTATGTTGATTAGCAAATCCACCGGCAAGAGATAGACGACACTGAACGCGACGCCAATGCCGCCAAAGTAAACTCCTAGGAAATTGCAAAATCCTGACCAGAGGACAGCATGGTTCGGCTTCAACGACTTGGTATAGATTACCGTGGCGACCGCGTTGGCCGTGTCGTGGAAGCCATTCACAAATTCGAAGGCGAGGGCAATACCCACCGCCAGCACCAGGAAGAAGAGCGTAGTGGTTGATAGGTCGGACAGGATGCCCATTTGCGTGGCTCTTTAACAAGAATCAGTCAGTTGATCCAGCGAACATCAGCGCTTCGAAGCGCATGTTCTAAGTTCTCACCACATCCAAGACAAGCACGTGGCATGAATAAAGAAAAATGGACACTTCTCGCTAATCGCCACCAATTCGACTTACACGCCATTGGGAGAGATAAGTTGAATTGGTGGCGAATAGCGAGAAGTGTCGTCTTATCTGAGGATTAATTCAGTGGCATCCGGCCGGTGGGGGTAGAGATTATTGTGTTCGAGATTACTGTAACATCGCGATCAACACCGGTCCCAGCAGACTCATCAAGATTAATGCCAGCGGATAAACAGTAGCATAGCTAGTAACAGGGGCGTTGGAGTCCGACTGTGACATGAGAGCCCCGAGGCCAGGGGTTGAAGTCATGGCCCCGCAGATTCCACCTAGGGCTTGTAGTGGTTCCATTTTCAACAACCATGTCGTCACAAAGATCCCCACGACCAGCGGTACGGTGGTCACGGCACATGCACCAACACATAACGCCATTCCGTGTTCCTGGATGACGGACATCATGTTTTCGCCCGCCTGCACACCAGCACTTGCCAGAAACATAGCCAATCCCAAGTCGGTAAGCAGCAGTCGCGATGCACGTGGGAAATGGCCTACGATGGGGCCGATGCGTCCGAAGTGCCCCAAGATCAAGCCAACGAGCAGCGGGCCCCCGGCCATTCCCAACGACAGCGACTTGGGGCCAAGTTGCACCGTCACTCGCCCAACTAGAGTTCCCAACACTAAACCCATGGCCAAGGAAATCATGTCAGTTTCGTCAAAGGAGCGTTCACGGTGACCTGCGAATTTAGTGAATCTGTCCAATCCATCCGGCTCACCAATAGCCGTCAATGCATCACCGAATTCGATCTTCTGCGTTTCGTTAGGCACGAATTCAACGTCGTGTCGAAGAATCCGCGTGATCGTAACGCCAAACTTGGAACGCAAGTGTGTTTCTCGCAGGGTTCGCCCAACCAAGGCTGCTGACGTCACCACGACTCGACGACGTTGACTCTCCAAGTCGAGCTGGTATTCGACACGACTGCTCTTGTGGCCAATGTAATCAGTCACCAGTTCAACGTTTTGCTCTCGACCGATAATGAGAACATGCAAGCCGACTTGAAGCAGAAAATCCGATGTGACCGGGATCATGCGATCACCAACCAACACTCGTGAAACTTGAATGTTGCAGCGAGCAAAAATGGGCATTTGCTTGAAGCCCTTGCCAGCCACATTGGGATTGGTGACCTCTACCAGTTGTCGAACGATTCTATCAGGCTCGCGTTCGTACGATTCGACGGACGCTGCCCACTCTTTCTGCCGCAAAAGCAGCCTCAATATTTTCGGCGCTAACTGCACGAAGATCACCACCGCGACAGCACCAAACGGATAGGCGATACCGAAGCCGACAGCCAACTGTGACTCAGCGGGCAGAGCTTCCGCAGCGGCGGCCAATGCGGGCGTGCTCGTCAAAGCTCCCGCAAAAATCCCCGCTGCCAGATCCGCCGGGATTTGAAACATCTTGGCGAAGACTACCACGGTTAGCCCAGCGGAGACGATCATGATCGCTCCCACTGCGGCCAAAGATCTGCCCGACGAAACCAAGGTTCGGAAGAAGCGTGGGCCAGCACTTATTCCCAAGCAGTAGACAAAAATCACAAGCCCAAGAATGCCTGAAGAATCAGGTACTGAATAGCCAAGGTGCCCAACCAACAACGCGGTGAAGATCACGGCTGAGGTACCGAGAGAGAATCCAAAAATGGAGATTCTTCCAATGGCACCGCCGACAAAAATCGTAACAAATAGCCAGAGTACTTCGTCTGCTTGATTCATAGAAGTCTGCTCTTCGGATATTCGGGCGTTTCCTCCATGGATTTAAACCCGAAAGAAAAAGTCCACAAGCCCCGGTTATGGCTGAGAAGTGCCAGGTAGATTCATCACGCCGCGATGCCGAATGCAGACGCAACTGGATGCCAATCCTTTTGGCAGAAAGATTCGGCGAACAAGGCAGGCTAGGGAGGAAGCTATGCCATTGGAAACGTGGGATGAAAGGTGATCAGCGAGTGTCCGTTGGCAAAAGTATTTTTGCGAAAGCTGGGATTGTTACACTGATTGCCGGAAAAACGACCTCAGACCCAAGAAAGATACCCGCAACAATGTCGGTACCTTGCCAGCGAAGATCGAAGCGGAATATCGGCTGACCCATGTTCCCGCATTCGGCTTTCGCAGCTACCTTTCTCAAGCTGATTCAATGCTCAGCTAATTGACGGAGTCGAATCCGCTTCCTCATGTTATGAACATCTCTTCGATACCTGAACCCAGTTTGGCAATATCCACCACCATCACCTTGATTTTCGGCATGGGCCTCAGAAGGAGACGCCGGTCGATTCCCCAGGGCCAGATCAGGCGTCCCTTGTCGAAGCACCCTATCTACATCTATCTATCCGGATGAACGGATGTAGGTGAGGCCACTGCTCCGAGTGCTATGCCCTAAGCACAATCCAGCGACAGCCAGCGAAGGGGAGGGAGATTCCCCTCTCCGCTCGCCGACCGCTCCGCGTGTGCCCGCTCGCGACTCTCCCGAGGGCCCGAGGGAGAGTAAGTTGAATTGGTTGCGATCAGCGAGAAGTGTCCTTTGTTTGCTCTTTCTCTAGCGACGAATTCGCCCTCTGGATGAACTTGAAAGAGTAAACGGACATCTCCTCAAGTGGGTACGCTCGCGCTTGAGCCGCCTCCGCTCGTGAACAGGAAGCAACCAAAGCCGCTTGGTGACTCACGAAAAGAGAGCGCAACGAACTACTTCAGCCATGCGATCGCCTTGGGAATACTAGCATCCAACAGGCCTTGGTAATGACCACCACTTGAGAGGTCTTGAAACGTGACATTCCCACCCGCTTTTCGAAATCGGTCGACAAAGGCTTGTGTAAACTGAAAAGGCTCGTTGTCATCGTCCCTGGCGTGAGCCACGTAGACTGGGCACTTCAGCTGATCAACAAAAGTTATTGGCGATCCATCACGAAAATAACCTCGAAGATCTGGCAAAACCTGCTGGAGAGCATCTTCCGTTAGCAATTCGCCCAAACGAGCATTCAAATCCGTGATAGGTGCCAAGGCGATGCACTTCGAAATCCTTGAATCGTTGGCGGCCAACAAAAGCGATAGAGTGGCAGCAGAACTATGCCCCCACACATAAAGCCGCTGTGGATCTGCTTCGGGGATTTTCTCCAAGACGAAGTCGATAGCTAGCCGTCCATTAGCAATGCCAGCATCGGACGCCACGAACTTCTGGTATGCCGTGCTCAATAGATTCCAATAAACGGGACCTGCATCAGGATCGATTCCCTGAGGCATTGATCCATCCAATGAGAACGAAACTGTGATCATGCCTTCATCGGTGAACGGCAGGAATTCTGTTTGTGGCCTAGGATATTCAACCTGCGCGCCATGTAGCAAATTTGTACCAGCAGGAGCCTCCAACATGACTGGCAATGATTTTTTCGCATGCTGCCCGCTCGGAACAAACACATTCAAGAACATCAGTTCGCGATCGTCACGTCTTATCGTCGTGCGGTACAACTTGATTTTCGGTGTGAACTCCTTTGCAAGTTCAGGTTTCAGGTCTTCAAATCTGGCTGTACCCTTGGACGTTTCGTATGCGGACGATTGCCTGCCCTCTGTCGCGCTATCGTTGGCGTTCGCCTGAATGTTTCGCGCCGGATCAATCGTCTCAGCCGTCGGCTTTCCCGAAGGCAGCACGAAAATCAGTCCCGTAATCCCGAGGCCCAGCACAAACACGCCTGCCAAAGCTGCCAACGCGATCCACATTGCTTGCTTGCTCTTTTTTGTCTTTTGCTTAGGCATTGAGTAGGTGGTCGAACCGGCATTTGCCCAGTATTCGCCCGGTGGCAGGGCATTGTTCAGGTTAACCGTAGCCCTGTGCTGCACTTTTGCTGGAGCTTGCGTTCTTGCGGGTGCAACAAGCTTCGCGACGATTGGTTTAGCAGCTGTCGGATTTACGGCAACTGGCTTGGCAACAACAACGCTCTGCTTCGGAGTTGCAGGTTGTTTTAACTTCATTTTCTGATTGCATTTTGGGCAACTAAATCCCTTGCGCAGCGATTCCAGGCCGACACGTAGTTTTGCGTTGCATCCAGCACATTGAATGATTTTGCTTTGGCTTTCGTCTACCATTTTGTGAGCAATGCCCCGTTAGCTGCCACTCGTTTTGGAAACTATGCGATATCCTATTTGGAATTCATGCCACATCCTGCGCGTCCATTGTCGATAGATTATAGATGAGTACTTGACTAAATCCATTCGCTTGTCTGCGTTGTTCGCGGGCGAACACAGTTCTTTCCTGTTGAGTTGTCCTCCGAAACTGCGGAGCAGTGGCAGATTGTAGCCTGGGGTAAGCGGTTAAGGAGTAACACGAGATTCTGTGCAACCCCGGGATAGGAAGAGAGCCGCAGACATAATCCTTCCGC
>JAGQPR010000264.1 GCA_020426625.1 Planctomycetales bacterium | reverse complement strand
TCCCGGACGCTCGCGCCTCGCTGGGAGAGGTGACAATATGCCGTCAGTAATTAGATCGACATCCCGGGCCTCCAAGACAGTGCATTTCCAGGCAGAGCCGGGGGACCAGTTGACGGAAGTCTGTTCTTTGTAGTTAATCGACGGCTTCGAGCTGGATGTTGTCGAATTCGGCAGTTCCTGTAGAACCGAAAAGCCCGATCGAGACAATGGCTTCGCGTGATTCCACTGGAACTCGAAACACGCGACTTTCCGTTTTCCAGGTTTTGCCACTTCGAAAAGGGCCGAGCCATTTCGTTTCGATCAGTCCCCGTTGATCATCAAAGAAGCGAATGGTTATCGCCGGTACTTCGCCTTGGTCGAGGCCCAAGCGAATATCGTCGACCTTTACCGAACCGCCCAATCGCACCTTGCGGACGATGCGGCCGTCCAGTGCGATGCCTTGCAACAGATGAGCGGGCTGTCCACGCACTGCATTGTTAAACGCAACGTAGTGTTTTCCGCTGGGGCTGTCTGCCGCAGTAGTCCACTTCAAATTGCGTTGGTAGTACCATCCTGGAACATAGCCACTGTCGCTGACCGATTCTTCGAAATCTCCGTTCAATAAGACTGGTCGCGCGGGATCTCCCAGCACCTTGCGTTGCTGTTCTGCAGTGCCAGTCATGGGCACAAACAAAGTCGGGCGGAGCGCTTCTCGTTCCAGCTGACCATCCTTTTTCTTCATGACGTACAACATTTGTTGGTATCGTTCACCAACTGGGATTACGATCATGCCGCCTTCAACCAATTGCTCGATCAAAGGCTGCGGAACCTCCTCGGGACTGCAGGTAACGATAATACGGTCAAAGGGGGCATGCTCCTCCCAGCCTTTGAAGCCGTCTCCAACCTTAGTAAACACGTTCTTGTAGCCCAAGGAATTCAAGACTTTGGCGGCTTGTTCGCCAAGTTCCGGTACGATTTCGATCGAGTAGACTTGGGCCACCAGCGGACTGAGCACGGCGGCCTGATAACCGCTGCCAGTGCCGATCTCGAGCACTTTGTGTTGCGGCTGGACCTTCAACTCTTGGGTCATAATCGAAACGATGTAGGGGCTGCTGATCGTTTGAGAGGCACCGATCGGCAACGCGCTGTCAAAATATGCCTTGCTGCGCAAATGGATTGGCACAAATTCGTGGCGAGGTGTTGCGGCGATAGCGTCCAGCACACGCTGATCGGTGACACCTCCAGGAATCAAGACATCTTTGATCAATCGTTCGCGCGATTCTTCATAGTTTGCAAACGGCAGCCCTACCTGAGCTGACAGCTGCGGTACAAGACTCGCAATTAGGAATGCGCTAAGTATGCTTTTGTTCAACATCAGAGTTTCAAATATTTTGAAGGCAAGTCCCCGTGGCGAGGTGATAATCAGAGTTTCAGGGAGATGTCATGAAACAGGGATCGCAGGGGAATTCATTTGCAGTTTTCGCTGACGCGATTGCCAAACCGCGTTAGTTGCAATTGTATTTATCCCTACAGTTTAGCACGCCCAAGCGCTCGGTTGTCGGGTGCATTTGGAATAACCTGCCGACTCCCACACCTACCGTCGTCACAAGCGGCACTACCAGCATCGTGTGCGGCGCGATGATCTGCAGTCGGCCGCCCAACCGAAAAGGAAGAATGCCTTCAATTGATCGTTTATACAGGTCGCGTCCAGCTTTGATGCTTTGGCAAAGCAGCCATAATTGCGTAAGCCTCATTCTTTACCGAGCAAAGAATAAAGGCCCGAGGAAGAAGCGGGCGGCGCAAGCGGGCAATTTTGGGGGGCAATCGAATAAGCTGGGTGCCGAAGAGTCGTTTCTCACCGGTAGTGGACGAGCTAAACGAGTCCTTATAGTGGACGTCACGGATGTTTGCCACTGCGGCAATGGACCTTTGAATGCGAAAGGATTCGCTATGAAAACTTTATCGAATATCGCGTGCAGCTTCGTGGTAATAAGCTCTACTGCATGGGCTGCATCATGCAAGGCAGCGGAACGTCCGACGATGATCGACACGTGCGATCCACGTCCGGATATCTTGGCGCATCCAATTTGGGATGCTCACACCGAGTACCGTCTCCAATACAATCGCCCGCGCTACTGGACGGGATGGATTGCCTCGCGAATATCACCTACCAGTCAGGAAGCCATGGTTTGGCACGAAAACGTTCAGGCTGGACAGTACGACTCGCGAAACTTGCCACCTCGATACAAGCGATACTTCGCTCCCAAGCCATGGGAAGCATTGCAAACAGGGGGCCGCATTGATCCAGCCAAGCAGCAGGTAAATTCCAAGGCTAAGCCAGCTGCAGACCGAGTTCCTGCTCCAGTACCGGTGCCTACTGCCGACGTGTCACCTTCGGATCTGTGACCCGGTTGGGTAAAGACAACGCATTCAATCTTGGATTGACGGAGCCACTAGCCAGAGAATACCGCGTGCAATCCGTATTGAACAGATTCAACAATTTGTTCAATGTGTTCGCTGGTGCAGCAGAGTGGCGGCATGATCACAATTACATTTCCCAAGGGGCGAAGCCAAACCCCTCGGCTCAAGGCCGCTTGGCAGACGAGATGCCCCTTGCGTTCTGCCCAAGGAAAACCGACTTGGGATTGTCGATCGGCCACCAGTTCCACGGCTGCAATCAATCCCCGGCGTCGAATATCACCTACGGCTGGGTGCTGTTGCAGCCGCGAAAGGCACTGCTCAAGAACTAAGCCTTGTGCGGCGACATTCTCCAGAGTGAGATTGTCTTCGATCAAATTTAAGCTGGCCAGGGCAGCAGCGCACCCCAACGGGTTGCCGCCGTAGGTATGACCATGGAAAAATGATCTGGATTGTTCGTACGTGCCGAGGAATGCGTTCCAGATTTGGCGGGTAGTAAGCGTAGCGGCAACCGGCAAGTACCCACCGCTTAGGCCCTTGCCTGTGCATAAGAAATCTGGCGCGACTTGCTCCGCTTCGCAGGCCCAAAGCCAGCCCGTGCGCCCCATACCCACGGCCACTTCGTCGGCGATCAGCAGCACGTCATGCTCGGTTGCCAGTTCTCGTATGCCGCGCAAAAAACCCGGCGGCTGCATGACCATTCCCGCCGCCCCCTGGACGAGAGGCTCGACGACGATGGCAGCGATGCGACCACGAAAGCGGCGCAGTAAGTCGTCGTATTCCTGCAGATAATGTGCGGCCGCGTTGTCGAGCTGGCAGCCTGCAGGCAGTCTGTAGCTATCCGGACAAGGCCCGCGGATCGCGTCAAATAGCAATGGATCAAACATCGCGTGGAAACGGCTGACACCTCCCACGCTGACACTGCCCAAGGTGTCGCCGTGATAGGCGTTGCCTAGTGCCAAGAACAACTCTCGCTGCGGCTCCGGTTCTGGCCTTTGACGCCAATACTGGAAAGCCATCTTGAGCGCCACTTCTATCGCGCTAGATCCATCGCTGCTGTAAAACACACAATCCAAGCCAGCGGGGGTCAGCTCGACCAGTCGCCTTGCCAACTCGATGGATGTCGAATTGCTCGCCCCAAGGGAACTTACGTGAGCAACCTTCTCCAATTGATTGCGTATGGCTTGATCGATGACTGGATGGCGATGGCCATGGACGTTGCACCACATGCTGCTGACGCCATCGAGCAGCTTTCTACCGTGCTGGTCATACAGCCAGACGCCCTGAGCAGAATCGAATACGAGCGGTTCGTATTCCGACATTTGAGTAAAGGCGTGCCAGTAGTTTTCGCGGTCCACCCGCGACAGCCGGTCGTCGAATTGTGGTAGAGCTCGTCCTTGGGTCACCGATGCACTACCAAGTTACGGTTACCGCGGCGCCGACTCGTACACCTAGCATTGCGCTGGCGCTATCGCCCACCAAGACGACGCGCATAGTCTTACCGTCTTCCAGAATAGCAACCAATGTCATTTCGGGCTGACTGTGTTCTGGAGGAAACAGACCATAGGTCTCATGTTCGTCAACGACAATTCTCAAAGAGGCGTCGCGTGGGGCGTGGTCGAGACTGTCCGCGGAAACGTCTGTGATAAGATCGCCGTTGGGGTCTATTTCTATGACTTTTCCTGATAGCGTTGCTGACACTTTTGTCTTCTCGCGACTACTGCCATCGGTTGGTCCTCATGACTCAAAATCTGACGGCCAGCTTCCGCGGTCCCTGCAAACGCGCCGTCTACTAGGCGAGGATTGTAACAAGCTTTTGATCCATTTTGTTCGCTCAAACGCAAATATGGAGCTTATTCCGACGATCTATGCCGGTTGCGTCCAGCTTTGATGCAGATCGGACACATATCGTAACGTGGCCTTAATATTTTGCCGGGCGGATGGTTGACCGCTTCCAGCCACCCGTTCCATTCTGAGCCGTGCAGCTGCAAGTGGCATGGAATGAGTCGGTATCCCCGAATCCGCTTCATTGGCCCGGCGGGATGGACAACGTAATTTGTGCTCCCTCACGCAGTCGCAACATTTGATTCGCTGCACCATCACGAGCAGCGATCTCAAGAAAGCCCTGCGAGCCTTCCAGCAACATCAATTGTCCAGGCGGAACATCGCTGTAGGTCTCCACGAATGGTAGGGAGAATTCGACTCCGCCAGAGCTAAAAGTTACAAGGGATTTATCCCTCGCTCCAAAGTAGTCATTTTGGGCCGGTAGGCTAAGCATGATGTTCCCAAAGTGGTCGACGCAGAGAATTTGGCCCACTAATTTGCCGGCTTGCCTAATTGGTTCAGGCGGCTGTAGGCGTACCAATTCGTCGATGGGTGGTCCCAATTCGGCGAGTTCTGCTCCTTTCGCCAAGTGCGCAGCTGCAGGTGCCATAATATCTCGACCATGGAACGTGCGGCTGACTGGATGCCGCCAAATTGCGGAATTTTCGATGGCTACGGCGCGGTCGATCTTTTCCACTACTGCCACTAAGCTCAACAGCCCGTTGTCTGGACCGACTAGCCAATGCTGCCCAACCTGAACAGCCACCACGCGACGGTCGGTGCCTACGCCTGGGTCGACCACAGCCAGATGGATGGTTCCGTCCGGGAAAGTTGGGAACGTGTTGCGAAGGAGCAGAGCACCAATTAGGACGTTTTGAGGTGGAACATGGTGGGAAATGTCGACAAAGTTGATCGTCGGCAAAATGCTTAACATCACGCCTTTCATCTGTGCGACATAACCATCGCGATCACCGAAGTCGGTTAGCAGTGTGACGATTGGGCCGTGGCGGAGCAAGCTAATTCCTTGCGATGAAAAGAGTGGAGTCAATCATGCACATCAATAAGTTATAATATTCCAGGCGAAGTTGATGGGCGGTTTTGCGTGACGAATTCCGCGAATTCCATCCTTGAAAGAAGTTGTCTTTTCTCGGCCGCGGCATCTTTTGCATTTATTCGCCGTCGTGGCCTCCGTTCCACTGTAGTGGCGATTTTAGAATGATTCGCGGCGTCGCAGCACGTAGGAAACCCAACTGGCGACAGAAACTGTGGCAATCGCGCGCTGGCCTTGCCTGCCGAGAATTCTCTGCACGGTTTGCGAACAGCCGCTGGTGCCATTCTCTGGTGCTCAGTATGTTGCTGCATGTGCTGTTATTGCTGGTGCTTGCGTTCATAGCTCTGCGGGCAGCTGACGCAAAATATGGTTTGACATTGAATTGCTTGCCGCTTGATCCGTCGAGCGAATTTCTTTTGCCTGACGCGGTCGCTTTTGAGCCCGTGATCGAACAGAGCGAACCATTGCCGACGCTTTCCGATCAGTTGGATGCACTTCAGGCGCTGGAGCTGCCAGAGTTTCAGCCATTGACCAGCGCGGCTTTGCCTGGCCAGGAATTGCCCAGTGAGCCCGAGACAGCGTCTGATGCTACGGAATCAGCAGCTGACGTACTGCAAGGCGTAAGCGCAGTGGCGGTTTCCATTCAGAATCGAGTTAGCCAAGCTGGAGGGCAGCGCGGAGAGGTGCAGTTCGCATTGGCGTGGAAAAACATCAACGATGTTGACATTCATGTGATCACGCCGCGTGGAGACAGGATCTCACACCTAAGACCGCGATCTATGGATAACGGTGTGTTGGACGTGGACATGAATGTCCGCGGAGAAAGCGAGTTGCCCATAGAGAATGTCCGCTGGCTGAGCCAAGCGCCTTCCGGAAGATATACCGTGCTGGTCCATCTATTTCGAATCCATGAAGGTAGACCCGGACAATACGATCGCAACAGCCGTTTTCAGTTACTTGCTCAGCTGGGTTCCGAAACGATCCTGAACACCGGCGTTGTTTCGCGACACAACCAGCTGGAAATCTACCAGTTTCAATATGTTCCCGACAACTTGCCACAGCCACAAAGGCATGCGATCCTCGATCGCTTGGCGGAACTTCAAGGGCAGGAGGAAGCTCAGGCGCGTCCACTGTTGGAGGAAGCCAAGGTGATTACCTCACAGGAACGTCGAGACGTGCGGCTGAATCAATTGATTTTCCGGTACCCACACACGAGCGCTGCCATCGAGGCCATGCGGCTGTTGGGTGGACATGTGACCAAATAGGATACTGACTTCAGTTGGACATGATCAGTTTTTGGCACAGATCCCGAACTTGCTTGGGATCCGCGTTGGGATTTTTCTTCTTGGCCGCACCGATCAGCGACCCCAAGCCTTTGAGATTTCCGGCTTTCACTTGCTCGACAATCTGAGGATGCTCTTCCAGCAGCTCTCGGCAGAGCGTTTCCAAGACTCCATCATCCACGGTCTCGATCCCCAATTCGTTCATCGCCATCGCCAAGTCGGCTTTGGGATGCTCAAGCCAGAATGCAAAGACCGTTTTGGCCCTTGAGTTGTCTAGTTTGCCCGCTTCGATAGCAATCAACAACTCCGCCAGTTGCTTAGCCGTGACCGGAAATTTCTCGATGGTCAGGTTCTTCTCGTTGAGCGTACGTAGCACGTCCTGCTGTAGCCAGCTACTGACCCGACGTGCGGGCGCGCCAGCTTCGATCGCCTTGTCGAAGTAGACTACCATTCCTTTTCCCTGAGAGACGATCACATCTGCATCGTAAGCCTTCAGTTCGTGCGTGGTTTCCAAACGCTGGCGGGCCGCACTGGGCAGCTCACCAAGGGCCTTCTCGGCTGCACTTAGTTGTGCGGCAGTGATTCGAATTGGAACAAGATCCGGGTCGGGGAAATAGCGATAGTCGCTTGACTCTTCCTTTTCACGTTGCGGTTGTGTGACTCCCGCAGTGTCGTCCCAACCGCGGGTTTGCTTGGGAGCACGGCCCAATTCCTGGCCAGTCGCTTTCCATAGGTCGTATTGCCGCTGGCTTTCATAGGAAATGGCTCTTTCAACGGCGCGGAAAGAGTTTAGGTTCTTGATCTCTACAATTGGTGTAGCAATGCTCCGTCCATCCTGCTCAATATGCAGGTTGACGTTCGCATCGGCGCGCAAGCTTCCTTCCTGCATATTGCAATCGGAAACACCGAGGAAGGTCAACAAGAGTCGCAATTCGGTCAGGTAAGCTTTGGCGGCTTGTGCGGAACGCAGATCTGGTTCAGAAACGATCTCCAACAATGGTGTGCCCGTACGATTCAAATCGATACGACTGTCCGCCTTGCCTGCTGCTTCGTCATGCATGCTCTTGCCAGCATCCTCTTCCAAGTGCGCTCGCGTCAAGCGAACTCGCATCAGCTTTTCCGGTTGGTCCGGATCTGGAAATTCAAGATAGCCTGCGCCACAAATGGGCTGGTCGAACTGGCTGATTTGATATCCCTTGGGCAAATCTGGGTAGAAGTAGTTTTTACGATCCCATTTGGTCACTTCGTCAATTCGGCAATTCAGCGCCATCCCAGTCAATAACGCCAGTTCAATAGCGCGTTGGTTCATCACTGGCAGCGCGCCGGGTTGCCCGGTACAGACGGGGCAAACCTGTGTGTTTGGGGGAGCGCCAAATTCAGTGGAACAGCCGCAAAACAGCTTGGACTTAGTCTTAAGCTGCACATGGACTTCCAGGCCAATGACGGTAGTGTACGGTATTGCTGTCATGTTTTTAGCTAAAGCAAATCAGATTCAGTCGACTATTCTCTTACTGGAATTTCCTACCAGTCCACGGGGCAATTCGGCTGATGGAAACCAGGGGGCGGCGTCGTCGCTTACGTTCGCCTAGACGGGCGCTAACTTGGCATTGAAGAACTTGGCTTGTTGTAGTTGGTAGGCCACGTTCAGCAGTCGGGACTCGCCAAAAGCTGGTCCTTCCAGATGTAAGGCTAGCGGCAGGCCACCGGCAGTAAACCCAGCTGGAATAGACATCGCAGGAATTCCAGCCAGGTTGGCCCCGACGGTGAACAGATCCTCAAGGTACATTCGCACCGGGTCATCCGTATTTTCTCCCAACTGGAACGCTGGGCGAGGAGTAACCGGCCCGAGCAGGACATCGACTCTTTCAAATGCCGCGCGATAATCGTTGGCAATCAATCGTCGAACTTGCAACGCTTTTTTGTAGTAAGCGTCATAGTAGCCTGCGCTCAAGGCAAAGGTGCCTAACATGACACGTCGTCTGACTTCAGCCCCAAAGCCCAGGCTTCTGCTGCGTGCAATCATGGCATCCAGCGGTGATTCTAAAGCAGCGGATACGCGACTACGAAAGCCAAAGTGAACTCCGTCGTAGCGCGAGAGATTGCCACTGGCTTCACTTGGAGCGACCAAATAATACGTCGGCACGGAATACTTGGTGTGCGGTAGCGTTACATCTACCAGGGTGGCGCCCAAATCCTCTAGCACGCGTTGCCCATCCAAAACGGCGGCCCGCACTTCGGAATCCAATGCTTCATGTTCCAAGTGCTCGTGGATCACACCGACGCGGATGCCTTTGAGCGATTTGTTCAACTCAGCCGTAAATCGTGGAACAGGCTGTTTGAGGGATGTGCTATCGCGGTTGTCGTGGCCGGAAAGCAATTGCAAGATAGCGGCTACATCCTCAACGTAGTGTGCCAATGGACCCACCTGATCTAAGCTGCTGGCAAATGCGACCAGCCCGTGGCGGCTGATACGTCCGTAGGTTGGTTTGATGCCGCACACTCCACAAAACGCAGCTGGTTGCCGCACGGAACCGCCGGTGTCCGAGCCGATGGACAGTGGCACCATGCCAGCAGCCAGACTGGCCGCAGCCCCGCCGCTGGAACCACCCGGAGTGCGATCTTTCGCCCATGGATTTCGGGTGAGCCCAAAATGGCTCGTTTCCGTGCTGCCGCCCATGGCGAATTCGTCCATGTTCGTCTTGCCGATCGGAACCAGCCCAGCCCGTGTGAGATTCTTGACCGCAGTTGCCGTATACGGCGGCTGATAGTGCTCGAGCATTTTCGAGCCACAGGTGGTGGGCATGGATGAGGTGCAAAGTACATCCTTGATCGCAACTGGCACTCCCGCCAACGGCGAAGCCACATCTCCGTGGGAGATCGCATTGTCGGCGGATTCCGCCAAACGCAGCCCTTCCTCGCTGTCGATGTGGATAAACGCGTTCAATTCTCCGTCCAAGCGATTGGCGCGGTCCAAGAAATAGAGCGTAACCTCGCGGCTTGAGAGCTCGCGTGCGGCGATTCTTCGCCCCAATTCAACTGCGGATAATTCTTCGAGTTTCATGTTGCAAAAGCTAAACCTCGCGCGAACTGTAATGATGCTACGCAACAAGCACTGTTTCTGAAAACTTCAAATTCAGCAGCGATCTGTATAAATCAGCCCTCCCAGATCGGCAAGTTGCCTAGCTGGGCACGCGTTATCGGTAAACAGCTGCCGGATTTGATTTTTCTTGTAAGTTTTGGTCGCGCACTGGCACTAACAGAATACCGCTAGTGTCAAGAATTGGAAATTCAGTTCCACATTTTCCTTCCGCAAAATTAGCCGCTGAGCGCTAGCACGCGATTTTGACGGAACCGCTGGCCAGCGCGCAAGAGGCTGATGTGGTATAGGAATTACGATTTTTGACACTAGCGTCGTTAGGGCCAAAGGGCAGTAAGCTAAAGTCGTCAATTGTAGGGCGATTCCGACAACATGGGTAACGTGGCAGCAAGGCAATGTCTCGCCGCCGCTCGTTTTCCCGAAAAACGGCATGAGCAGCTCGGTGAGAGGTTCGGATTGCATCCGCAACCGAGGGTTCTCGGGGGCGTCAACTTCAGATTGGATTCAGACAGAGGTCTTGAACGGTTGTCCTGCATGTCCAAGCCTCATGAATCAACCATGAACGTAAGAACGCTTCTACTGCGGTTGCACGCGGGTGACCAGGAAGCTGCCGCCGTGATGGTCGCGCAACTGGAACCGCTCGTTAGCCGCATGGTATTTCGCTTGACGGGCTGGCACTGTGAAACTGAAGATTTGGTGCATGATGTCTTCCTGGCAATCCAGCAGGCAGCTCCCTCGTTTCGCGGTGAATCGTCGCTGGAGACCTGGGCAACCGCGATTACGATTCATCAATGCCGTCATTGGCAGCGAACGCAACGCAAGCGACGGAATCACGTCGAGCAGGTTCGTCCCGATAACAGCTACCAACCTGCCCATTTCAGAAACGAGGTGCAGGAGGAGGTTCAGCTCGCGTTGCACTCTCTCAGCGCTGACCTGCGCGAGCTAGTCGTATTGCGCTACCTGGAAGAAATGTCACTTGCAGAAATCACAAAGACTCTGGGCATTCGCAAGAACACTCTTGAAGTTCGCTTGCACCGTGCCCGCAAACATTTAGCCGAATTCCTGGAAGCCCGCGCTATCCACCTGCGAGAATGACGATGAACGAAAACAAGCTCAAGGAACTGCTGCAAGCGAACGTGCCCCCCGCACCTCAAATAGATCGGGCGGCGCTCGTCCGTCGTTTGGCAACCGCGGGTAGATCGAATCGTGAAGTTCAGATCGTTCGCCTCACCGGCAGAATTCAAAGAATCAAGATCGCGACGGCGACGATTCTAGGTGCCAGCGCGTTTGCAGCATCTATTGGGATCTGCATAGGGTTATTGCGTACGTATGAGCCTCAAAGGACTTCAACCCCGTACGCAAGAACGGAGAGTGTGCAGACGCAATCGTTTGTTCAGAATGAGGCGGCGGAATCAATCGCCCACGAGTCATTGGCGTCAGAGGTGCACCTCCAGCAGCTGGAAGATGAACTGAGGTTTGGCTTGGCATCCCTACAGAATCCGGACACTTCTGCACAATGGGCTACTGAAATCCGCGCGTCTGAAAGCCTTTGGATGTTGGTCGACGTATCGCAAGTAGATACTTCGCCAGCAGCTAAGTCCATACTTGCTTTGTACCCTCAAACTCCGGCCGCAAAGCGATGTAAGTCTTTGTTTGTGAGTCCCTAGTTGGACAACGGCGCTTTTTCGGCTGCTTGCGTTGCTTGGTATCTAGTACTTTGATGTCGTTCACAGAAAAGAGTCCCTTTTCGACACTTCTCGCTAATCGCCACCACG
>JAGQPR010000263.1 GCA_020426625.1 Planctomycetales bacterium | reverse complement strand
AAGGCATCATAAGCGATTGCCGCTTGTGACTGGAGTTTAGGCGTGCGCAGTACTGATTATTCCATCGATTCTGCGGGCTGTATTCTGCGGGCTGTGTCCGCGTTTCCTTCCCCGTTTCCTTCCTCAGTGATCGAAGCGAATGGCGGATCATTCCGCGGTAGTGGGATTCGCCAGAATTCCCTGTTCCATCGATTCTGCGGGCTGTGTCCGCGTTTCCTTCCGTCCGCGTTTCCATCCGCACGTGAGCGGCTCGGCTACGAAGTAGCCGCAAGTACAGGACCGTTGCAAAGTCCTCGTCACTAAACCAAATCCTTCTTAATAAGAAATTCACCTGTATACAGCGGAAAACATAGCAACCAGTTCGCCAGCCCGGGCTCGTCTAACGGATGACATTGAGTCAATGAAATGTTGTAAAAAGGGGAGTTCCAGAACAACTCTCCGAAACGATCGAATTACGATCGGTAGATTCCATTCTCAGTTTGACCTCGCACGGAGGAAAGGAGGTGATAGACCCAACAGGCCTCACATGCAATTGGTAATTAATACTCACGGAACAAGTTTGCGTCGTCGCGGAGAGAGACTGGTAATCAGCCATCGCAATTTACCGAAACCTGTTGAACTAGCGGCCAGTAAAATCCAAAGCATCGTGGTTGCGAGTGGGATTCAAATCACGTCTGGAGTCATCGAACTGGCGGCGCAGCACGATATCGACATCTGCTTTCTCGCCAAGGATGGACATCCAATCTCAAGAATCTGGCAATCCAGGATCGGAAGTACCGTTGCGATTCGAAGGGCGCAACTGGCTGCATCCGACAACCCTACTGGAACGGATGTTGTACGCTCTTGGATTGCCAAGAAGCTGGAAAACCAGCATCGCTTCTTGACTCAACTGCAATCGAAGCGGCCTGACCGCATGACCGTTTTTGATACCGCCTTGCGGCTGCTGCCGGAAACTATTGAGAAACTCAGGCGACTAACCGGAAAAGTCGACGATCAACGTTCAACCATCATGGGCCTGGAAGGAGTTGCCGGGCGAGTCTATTTCGAATGTCTTGCCAAACTCATGCCTTCCGAATACCAGTTCAGTGGTCGCAGCCGTCGCCCTGCCACGGATCCTTTCAACGCGATGCTCAACTACGCCTACGGAGTTTTATACTCCCAAGTTGAACGCGCTCAAATTCTGGCTGGCCTCGATCCGCACATCGGCTTCCTGCATACCGACAACTACAACAAACCGTCTCTAGTGTTCGACATGATCGAACCATTTCGCATCATCGCCGAAAAGGCGACCGTCCTGTTCTTTACTGGTCGCCGAGTCAAACGAGAATTCTTCCGCGAGGTTCCCGGTGGTATTGAGCTGGCTCCTGAAGGGCGCGCGGCGCTGATCACCAACTTGAACGAGCGATTGGACAAATCCGTAAAATATCCGATTCAGCAGCCCAAGCGACCTGGTGGCAAAAAGACGCGGCGCATCAAGTTGCGCGTGACCATCCAATACGAAGCCCACGCCCTTGCGAATCAACTGCTCGGTAGAAACGATCTTCCTCGAATTGTTGAAAGCGATGCTCTGTTTGAAAACGAAGATCCCTAACCATCGGTCATGGTTTGCATCGGGCTTCGCAAACTGGTGATAGTTCAATCTCAAACATGAAAGTTTGGCCAGCATGATCGTGAGCGCCATCTACGACGTCAGTTCCGACCGCATACGCAAGAAACTAGCTGACCAGTTACTCAACTGTGGTTTGATTCGCGTACAGAAAAGCGTCTTTTTAGGGACATTGGATAACAACCGAATCGACGAACTCGCCTTGTTCGCGGAATCAATCCTAGCTGCCAATGACCAGCTCTACATAATCCCCATCCATCGCGATGACCTGAACGCCGCCCGCATCATTGGCCCTGGATTCGACGACCAACTAGTCAGCGACGAAATCATTACCAAGATCTTTTGAAAGACTTCAATGGCTCAACAAGGTCGTTTGAAGGTCGGGATACCTCCCGAATCCACGATCAAAAGTCACGAGGTTCAAATCGGCCGCACAGGCGAACGCAGCCAGATAGGCATCCGTCCAAATTTTGGGCGAAAAATTTTCGTTGGCGGTAAAACTTCGCCAGTAAGACTCGACATTGAGCGGCTCGTCAAAGAATTCGATCCGCGCATCTTGTTGGAGCGCGTCGTAGGCCTGCCATGCTTGGGGGAGCGTAATGACGTCGTCGCCCATTGCCTTGCGATTCGTCGCAATACGCAGAAATCCCTGTTGCGTCGTGCGACAGAAGCCGATCGATCCCGCGCCATTTGCCTCGAGCCAAACACGGGCCGTTTGGTGATGAGAATGAGCGTCGAAAGTCAGCGCAATCCAGACGTTAACGTCCGGCAGATAGTTCTTCATCTTCAAGAATCTCGGCAATCCGTTGATTGGACAGGTCTAGCGAGCCAGGATTCTTGGAATGAAACAACGGGAATTGGACTTTGTCTGAGCGGTTGCCCTGGGGCGCAGATTCGCGTACCTCGACAACAACCTCAGCACCCTCGGGCAGCACATCGTGACCCTCAAGCACAATTTTCCCGTTCCGTATTTGTCCGCGTAGTCTCATTCTTAGATCGTAGCAGTCTCGCTGATTAGAAACCAGACTAACGCTTTGCCGGATTGACGACAAGTCACTCAATATGCAAAATACAGTTTCCACGACAACAAGGATTGAAACCATATCGAGTGACTTGTGAACGAGTACACGTCAAATCCACAACAACAAGGATGAATTAATGTCCGTTCAGCAGGCACAAATCGTGGCCACATCAGCAAGCCTCACCACGCTCCGTCTTCAACTCGCGCGACCGCTCCGCACCGGCGAAGCACCGGCGCTACGCGGCTTCTTCGGGCGACAATTCGAAGACGAGGTGTTGATGCATAACCACGGCCCGAATGATCAGTTGGTCTATCAATACCCGCGAGTCCAATTCAAAGTACTCGATCGATTCGCCTATCTGATTGGCATCAACGAAGGAGCCGAGCTATTGCAGCGGCTTTGGCTCGATATCGACCAAACTCGAATTGGCAATGAAGAACTGGAAGTCCTTCAATCGGACTTACAAACCGAATCCTCCACAATCGAAGTCACAGACGAACCGCTTCGCTATCGTTTTGTCACACCATGGCTCGCCCTGAACCAAAAGAATTTCCACGAATACACTCAAAGTCGCAGCCAATCGTTTCGCCGAGAGAAACTCGATCGCACGCTGGTCGGCAATTGTCTCGGCATGTGCAAATCACTCGGCATTCACCTTGCGGACCGCATCACCGCCGACTGCTCAGGACTACACAGCATCAAGACCACGCTCAAGGGCCAAGGCATGATCGGCTTCATCGGCACATTCTCCATCAACCTCCACCTCCCCAACCACCTCGGCCTCGGCAAAAGCGTTTCCAGAGGATTTGGAACAATCGAAAGGAAGGTGTCATGATTATTGAAGATCTGATTCGTACGGGGAAGTATTTGCATGAGGGTGGACTTGATGCAGAGCAACTGCTCTTGTTGGTTTCAGATGCAACTTCGCCACAAGTGCGAAATTTTTTTCAGCATGTATTTGTGGTTGAGTTGCCTAGTGCCCCGGATGCGGAACCGAAGGCGTTGCCGAAGCAAGTCTGGGGGCAGGAGTTTCAGCCTGATCCAAAAAAGAAGGCAACTGTTTTTGAACCAGACCTGCGAAAAGCAGCCGCGGCACCGTTCGTGTTCCCTGGCGGTAACCCGATTCATCCTCAGGGCATCTATGGCGTTCCGGTGTTTCCGACGTTTGAGAAACACATCGTCGGAATCCTCGAAAGCGTGGAATTCACTGAGAACTTTTTGAAAGGGCGTTTGGCGCGTTGCCCTTCCCTAACGCTTGATGATGTGATGCTCACAAAAGTCGCCGCTGCTTTGCGAACGGAAATGCTTCGAGACAACCCACTTGTCTCAAGCAAAGCACTTTGTTTAGTGATCTTGCTTGATACAACATCGGAAGCGTCTCCCTTTGGACTGACCGACGTCGAAAAAGATCAGACGATTGGCCCAAGCCAACTCCATCCGAACAAGTTCATAGCACCGAATTTCCATCGGGTTCTCAAGTTGTATTCCAGTTCCAAAGTTGAGGAAGGAAGACAGTCAGGCTCAAGATTCGGTAGCTGTTCAATTTGCGGTGATACCGACGAGGCGGGAGCAGTTTCCATCTATTGCAAGTCATGGCCTTGGTTTCTACCCACATGGACTTGCCCGGTCTCGAATGCCGGAACAGGCGATATTGCCGAAGGAGTCGCGTTGGATAGTGGATGTTACGAAGCACTCAACATTGGTGCTTCGTACTTTGATAAAGTCACTAAGCCTGTCGATTCAATTATCACGCGAGAATTGTTCTCACCCATCAGTGACCGCGAAGGCAGACGAACCGTCGAACACAAGAGCATAGCGGATCTCACGACGATCTACGGGGCAATTCTATTGCTGCCTGTTCTTGAATCGGATCAGATCGACGAAGACGAACGCAAAGAATTCGGCAAAAACCTACGAACACGATTGCAAAAGACTCAGAGTGGTAGTCACGTTACTCAGGTTGTTGGGTTTGAATCAACCATCCCGGACAACGTTGATGAATCGATCTATCGTTTGACGTTGGTTTACTATTCGGGCGATGCTAGCCGTGGTGACATTCATTTGCGATGTGTGATTGAGGACGTTGTACCATCCGTTTTGTACGAATTGCTCAAACTTGCACAAGCAACGGCTCAAAAGATTCCAGTACTGTGTACGGAAGTGATGCCAGGGAGTTCTGAAAAACAACATGCATGGCTGTCGAATCGATTTCAATACGTTCCCTATATTCTTGCTCGCGCTTACGGCGGCGCGTTCGTGTGGGATTTGATGCAATCAATTCTGCGTCGAAAGCCGTTAAACATCGAGCGACCAATGGCCAATACCGCGCACCGTATCTCAAGCCTCACGACGAAACTTCCAAGCACCGAATACGACATTCGCGAGGAAGTGCTTTTTTACTTAGCTCTGCTCGACTTTGTGCAGACCTACAACACCACCATTGCAGAAGGAGACCAAAATCCAATGGCTATGCGAGATTGGAAAACACTGTTGGCACTTGTTACTGAGAGTCCGCCAGAAGACATGGATCTTGAGAACGTGAATGAATTGGGCTTCGCCTGTGGTGCAGTTGTTCGGCAGTTCTCTCGCCAGTATTGGCTGGCGACCAAGACCGGCAACGAAGGCAAGGACTATCTTAAACACCGCATCGTCGCGTTTGGTTCCGATCTCTCGCCGGATGCTGTTTGGAAGAAGGCACTTCCGACGATGTTTAGCGTTGAATTGAAACTCGAAAAGCTACACCTTTCCGACGAGTTCAAACGACGGATTGGGATCTTGCTCAATCGATGCAATGATGCCGAAGAGAGTATCCGCGCCAACCGAGATGGATTCATGTGCGCATTTTGGTCCGGCTATTCCCTCCAAAAAACTGATAAATCCAAACGCCAAGATCAACCTGAACAACAAGGAGCACACACATGAACAAGCCTGCAAATTCCGGAGAGATCCTTTTCGTAAAAAGCGTGAAAGACGGCATTCCCAATCGTGATCCGCTACGGGACAGCGATGCCAGACGCATCTTCGGTGAAGACGACGGACGAATTTCACTCTCGGATGTCAGCATCAAACGGGACGTTCGAGATTACGTACTCGATCGTTATCCCGATGGTGGCAGCGATAAATCGAACTTCGTGTTTGTCCGTAAAGAGCGAACCGACGGAAACAAGTTGCTCGGTCGAGAAAAACTCGCAACGACTTTGCTGGAGCGTGCTGGACGGGACAAGGACGATGACGTGCAAACCGCTCTCATGGCATCAGCATTTGACACGCGGATTTTTGGTGCTGTGTTTAGCGTCAAGAAGGCGTCGTTCAACCAGTGTGGACCAGTTCAATTCGGTTGGGCGCATTCGCTGCATCCAGTTGAAACGAAGTATGTCCAAGGCACGGTTGTCATGCCATCGAAAGACATTGAGGTCAAGGAAGGGGGCGAAAGCGAAGGTGCTACGCAGGGAACCATTTGGACAAGTTACACACTGCCATTCGCGGTCTTTGTCATGCCAGCGATTATTAACGCAAGCATCGCGAAAGCAACCTTGATGACGTCAGCTGATCGTGACTTGCTGCTTGAAGGTCTCTGGAAGGGGACGCTGCATCGGCAGGCTCGTGGTCGCGGTATGCAGCAACCGTTATTTTTGCTGGATGTGCAATACAAGGATGACTTCTATCGGATCGGCTATCTCGAAGAACTTGTCTCAATCCTCCCAGAACGTAATGTCTGGCTTGGCTCCAAACCACCAGCTTCGTTGAGCGACGTTACCTTGAATGTTGAGAACCTTGCCAAAGTCCTCGCCGAACACAAATCACAAATTGCTACGTGCCGCTTATGGGCGTCATCGCAATTGAAGATCCAAGGCAAGTTGCCTGACTTCGTTCTTCAAGAATCATGGAGTTAAGCAACGATGGATGATTTGGCGATATTTGAAACGCGTGGTCCGATCGCGCACTTCCGTCGCCCCGATACCCTTGGCACTCACGCGTCGTATCCGTTCTTCACTAGAACGTCGTTGCGAGGGCTGATCGCATCGGTGCTGGGTTTGCAATCACTTCCCGATGAGACGTTGTGTGGATTGCAATTGCTCAACCCGGTTCGGACCGTCACGCACGAGTTGAGCATGCACGGCAAAACGTGGGAAGCAGGTAGCGGAGCACAGGCTTCGTTCAGTCGTCCAACGTCGATTGAGCTGATCGTGAATCCCGCGTACCGCGTTTTTTATCTGGGAGAGCACGTGCCCGAACTTGAATCCCGAATGTCGGCCTCTCGAAGTCAATACCACACTTACCTTGGTGCTGCGTACTGCCTAACGTTTCCTCGGTGGATTACGCGCGTCGCGAGCCATGAATTGGTTTCGCTCGCCTGGGAGAAGCAATCATCAATCGAAACCTCAACGATCGTTCCGTCGAAATGCGTTCGCAAACTAGAACAAAATGCCGACCGTCAATATGCACGCGTTGGCGGAATGTTGTACGAACACCTGGGAGAGCGACGTTTTCGCGGTTCGATTAATATGCTCTATGAAGTCACGACGAAACCTATGACGTTTCAGCCCGCTCAGGCGGAGATTAACGTGCAGTTCGTTAGCACTCAAGAGTTTGGAGTTGTCTGCTTGTGGTAATCCCGTTGGAAGATTGCGTGGCGAGACCCGATGACGGCGACAGCAAGCACTTGTTGATTGATCATTTGGTGAGCGTTGCGAATGCTGTTGGGTCGCCAACCGGATCGACTTACGAACGGATTGGATTCCTTGCGGGACTGGTCCATGATGCCGCGAAATGCCATGAAGATTGGCAGGACTATATCCAGCCAACCTCATCGCGCCAGAAAGGCCCGCCTCATTCACCAATGGGAGCCGCTCTATTCGCGTTCATAGCGGAGCGTCTCCTCTCCAAGTGGCATGCCGATCGCAAGGAATTGCAAACTCATCGAGATCGGATGTTAAATTGGCTGATGGCGATTAACGGTCATCATGGACGATTGGGAGACTTTGGCGGACAACTTGTTCCTTGGATGAAAGTTGGCAATCGTTACAGCGTTAGCGGGTTGATTCCGGGATGTGACTTGAATGGAGTTTTTGAACTCGTTGCGAGTTTCTTTCCAGATTCGGATTGCTCGGTAAGCGAGTTCGAAGCTTGGGTGCACGGTTACGATCGCACGTGGGCAAAGCTGGCAGACACGAACCGTGTCAAGCAAATGGATTTAGCGAAACATAACGAAGTCGCCATGCGGTATCCGCTGGATTTTTCAGCTCTGATTATCGCGGACCGAATTCACGCCGGCGGTTTTCCTGACGACGATCTTTCCGCCGAAGACACTGAATGTGCAATTCGATCGCACGATGTCTACTGTCAAGCTCAAGCCTCGAAGGCATTGAAAAAGGGGGCCTCTCCCGAAATAGTCGCCCTGCGCACTACCGTACAACAGGCAGCACTGAAGAACTTTCTCGGAGCTTCTGACAAAAAATTCTACACACTGTTACTACCGACGGGGTACGGAAAGACGCTTACCTCGTTGCGAGTAGCACTAGAATCATGCCGAACGGCTGGCCGACGTCGAATCATCTATGTCGCGCCATACTTGTCAATATTGTCGCAAGCAACACAGGAGATCGAACAAGCGACCGGTCTAGAAGTGTTCCAGCATCATCATTTGTCGTTGGCAGCAACGACGATTGGCGACGATGCGGACGCGTCATTGCGTGGGGGCGATGATCGCGATGATGATTTCGAGTTGCTTGATACTTGGAAAACCTCAATCCTGACGACGACATTCAACCAGTTCTTTCGCGCCTTGTTCCCCAGCAGAGCGCAACAAACGTTACGCATCGACGCACTCAATAAATCGATCGTGATCATCGACGAGCCACAAATCATTGATATCAACGTTTGGAGCGTTTTTTTGCGAGCACTGAGTGTTTTTGCAGAACATCATGATTGCCAAATCCTCTTCACCACAGCAACATTACCACCACTAAGCTTGGGACTGGAATGCGATCCTGTTCCGCTTGCGCCTTCTGTGCATTCACAGCATCGATACGACATCCAATATGTTGACCAGCCCTTCGACGCTGAATCACTGACCGAAGCGGTTTGCGGAAAAATCGGCGAGTGTTCAAGCGGAGCGGTCGTGCTAAACACGGTACGAGATGCAGCGGACGTTTACTCAAAGGTAAAGGCTGCTCGCGATCCCGACACACGTGTCTATTGTCTCACCGCGATGATGTTGCCCTATCACAAGCGGCAGATCATCGAAAAAATCGGGATTTTCTTGAAACGTAAAGCTGCAGCCAGAGAAACTGCAAACTTGATTATTGTCTGCACTCAGATGCTCGAAGCGGGCGTTGACTTGAGTTTTCGCCAGATTTGGAGAGCCCGATCAATTCTGCCGTCGATTGCACAAGTTGCTGGTCGAGCAAACCGGCATGGCGAAAGCGATCCTTCACCAGTAACAGTGTTTCCGTTTCATTCCCGCGGTGAGCAAGAACTACGGCGATTTGTCTATCGAGATCGAACAGCGAATGAGATTACAGATTCGATTCTGCTCTCGAATCCCACCATTCCAGAAACGAATATGCGAAAACGGCTGGACGAATACTACGAGAACTGCTGGGAGAAAAACAATCAAATGGCTTTGATGAAGTTATTTACTAGAGCGGCAGCAGGAGAGTGGTCATGCCTGGCCGGGCTTGAGCCGTTTGGGTTCAGCCCACCACGAGAAGAGATATTTGTGCCCATCCCTATGTCCAATCTCAAAAAGAACGAGCGGGCTCTCGTGGGACGATTTGCAACGAATGCAGAAGATTTGCTTTCTCGATACTTGGACAGTCCCTATCGCAAATCGCTGTCGTTTCGAGAACGAAAGTTGATCCAAATTGCGGTGCAATTGTTCATCGTGCCGACGCGCGTTGATATCGCAGAACGAATCGCAACACAGGTCAACGATTGGTTATGGAAGATCAAGTCAATTGACCACTATTCGAGCGAAACGGGTCTTGCACATTGGTTGGTCGAGGAGGAACTTGATGATCCGCAGATTGCAGCGATCATTCTCTAGTTGAAACGGAGACTAGTAGACATCTGCTACGATGAGCGAACGTACTGAAGAAATGTTAGGTTAGAGCCCACCAAAACGCTCGAACGAAAAGTCTGAAACGCGCGGACGATTGCGTTTTGCTGGATCAGGAAGAATGGTAGCGACTTGCGTCAAATGCCTGGACTGACGCAATTTTCGTCGCTTGGTGCTCATGCAATGGATCGCGACGATGATTGACTCGAAGCCATCAATAACGATTACACACGTGCTTGAGCATTTGTATTGCCCGAGATTTACCTATTTTGAATATGTATTGACGATCCCAGAACGCCAAGAACGTCGGTGGAAAGTCGAACGAGGACGCCAAGTTCACTTGGAACGTTCGAAGATGAACAAAAGCTACTTGCGATCGAAGCTCAACGTAGTCGAACGACAATTTGATGTGCCACTGGCCAGCCAATCGATCGGAGTCCGTGGAGTTGCAGATGAAGTTCTGACTTTCGCCGACGGAACAATGGGCCCTTTTGATTACAAGTTCGCCAAGGCACCGAAAACGCCGTTTCGCAACCAGCGTATGCAGTGCGTCTTGTACGGTATGTTGATTGCCGAGTGGTTTGGATGTGAAGTGAATCGCTGCTACTTGTGCTATACTCGCGACAACTATCACGTCGTTGAAGTGCCCATCACCGAGCGAGCTCGCCGAGACGCAATGAACGTGGTACAAGAGGTTGTCGAAGTAATTCAGCATGGCTATCTGCCACCACCAACCACTCGGTCCAGGCGGTGCATCGATTGCTGCTACCGAAATATTTGTGTTCAGTAGAAAACTTCACGTAACTCCCTAGAAAATAGGAGGTTAGGTTTGACCGAAATTGCGAGAACACGATGCATTGACTTGTCCAATGCCTCGGCCCGAAGAGAAGAATTGAGTTCTGGCCTCCTGGCTCGTCGCCGTAACTCTTTGCCATATATGATGATACGCAAATGAAGCGGCCCGAGCCATTCATCCATCACAACAAGGATTGAAACCCTTTGTGGCCCGCAATGTGACCTGGGAGGAAACGAAGCCCGAGCCATTCATCCATCACAACAAGGATTGAAACCAAATCGATCACGTCGCGGGCGGAATCACGGTCACGCCCGAGCCATTCATCCATCACAACAAGGATTGAAACCTGGAGTGTTGCGCATGAGTTTCCTGGATGCGTGCAAGCCCGAGCCATTCATCCATCACAACAAGGATTGAAACGAATACACGCAGTGATACCGAGCGTCTGCCGCGCGTCGGCCCGAGCCATTCATCCATCACAACAAGGATTGAAACAGGATGGCAACCCTGCCGACGGCTGCAGTCCTGGCGGCCCGAGCCATTCATCCATCACAACAAGGATTGAAACGCTTTGCTGGCGGTTGCGACTGTTTCGTCTCAGGTTGCCCGAGCCATTCATCCATCACAACAAGGATTGAAACGAAGCGGGCGGCTTCTTCGATAGCCGCTGCGCCGCCGGCCCGAGCCATTCATCCATCACAACAAGGATTGAAACAACTGGCCATTCCATCGCTTAGACATACCTCCGACCACGCCCGAGCCATTCATCCATCACAACAAGGATTGAAACCCGATTTTCCTAGCTTTTAGGTCGCGTCTGGCGATCGCGCCCGAGCCATTCATCCATCACAACAAGGATTGAAACCTTACTCGCCTAGCTGTCCGAATATTGTGCGTCGTGTGCCCGAGCCATTCATCCATCACAACAAGGATTGAAACCAAGCAACCGAGACACCTTA
>JAGQPR010000262.1 GCA_020426625.1 Planctomycetales bacterium | reverse complement strand
CTAACTTAGCGCTACTTTTTTCCTGCGAAGTCGTAAGTTGCGCTTTCTGACGCTGCCGTGGTCAGCTGTCCGCAGGCCGCTTGCTGCTCCGCGCCGAATGACGTGCGGAGAGTGGTGCGGATGCCGGCGGCTCGCAGCGTCTGAGCAATCTGTTCGCGCCTGGATTGTGCAGTGGCAGCAAAACCCAGCGAATTTGTGGTGGCGTTGTAAGGTATGAGATTGACCTCCACGTTCAAACCCTGGCAGAACACAAGCAATGCGTCTATGTCTTCGAGTCCGTCATTGACTCCAGCCAGCAGAACCACCTCAAGCCATACAGGACAGGATTGTTGCAAGTTGATTGCAACGATTGCCTCCCGCAGTGAACTCAACTGATTCATTGCTTTGGGGACGAGCTTGCGACGCAATTCCGATTGAGCGCTATGCAAACTAAGTGCTATGCGGATATTGCGGAAACGATTTACCAGCTTGAGCATTGCAGCTGGAACGCCAACAGTGGAAACGGTAATGCGCTTTTGGGGCAGTCCAAAATACTCATCATCCGTCAGCAACTGGATGGCTTGCATGGTTGATGCGAAATTGTGTAATGGTTCGCCCATGCCCATGAACACGACATTGCGCAACCACCTTCTGTGCTGCCTAGCAATGCAGCCAGCCCAATAGACTTGTTCGACAATTTCTGGAGTGGTGAGATTACCGCGATAGCCGAGCTGTCCGGTAGCACAAAACGGACACCCAACGCCACAGCCAGGTTGAGATGAGATGCAGGCAGTTGCTCGCGGACGCACGGCCAGCCTGCTTCGGCTTTTATCTGCTGGAATAGCAGTTGGCGCAATATCTTGCTTGTTCTCGATCAAGCTTGCGGGAGGGCCAGGGAACAAAGCAACCGCTTCGCAGCGTTGCCCGGCCATGCTTGCCAGGAGCATTTTGATAGCGCGCTCGTGAACGGAACCTGTACACGTTGATATGCGCCAGTTCCAGGTAGGTGCGAAACCGAATTCGGCTGCAAAATCGGCCGGTGATTGGAATTGGTGCCACAATCGCCAGCGTTGTTTCCGCGTAAGTTGCGGGTGAAAGAAACCAGCAGCAGTTGAGTTCGGTAGATCTTGCACAGGAGTTACAAATAGAGTCGCGCTACGACGGCTACCATCGCGTACTCTGCGTTAAGGTTTTTCTTGAATGGGACAGGTGCATACTAGACGCCCGCAGCCAGGGCAACCTGAACCGTACTTGTCTTGAATAGCCTTGCCAAGATCGATACCAGCGACATTGGCGATCGTTGCCAGCCAGGCCAGTACGTCAGCAAACTCTTCTGCTTTATCCTGGGCCGTACCTTCGCGTAGTGCGGCAGCCAATTCGCCGACCTCTTCCATCAGCCACATAAACGTACCGTCGACTCCGCGTTGTACATCTTTTTCATAGTACATCGCATGGATTTTGGCTTGAAAATCGGCCAAGGAAACGTCGGTGTTCGACTCGGGACTTGCCATAGCGTTCTAATCCTCACGCAATTATTGCGTCGCAAGAAGCGAAATTCGGCGAATGAGCCCACCAGTGTAACACTGTCCTGAAAAGCCGCGAGGCTGGTAAGACACGTACCAATCTGGTAGGACCCTGTTTGGTCCAGGCACTAGCCACATGCACTTATTTAAGCACCAACACCCGAGTTGTCTGATAATTGAACAACTGTGGCCAACTAACGCCAAGCGACTGAATTATAAATTATGCAGAAAAATTCTGCGTGGATGTTTTTGGGGAGTGGACATCGCGGCGGATCTGTCAGTGTGCTTCCGGCACTTGAATCGAGTATGATGAGCCGAGGCGACTATGTATCTGAATTGTTATCCTTTGTGATGTGAACTTACCATGAACTGCCCTCGCGTTTTCGGCTTTCAATCAGCTTACTCCGCTGTATGTCTCACGCTCTTGACGGTACTCAGCGGGACGATCTATGCAACTGCTCCGCAAGACGAAGACCGTGGCGGATCACAGCACGTGCGGATTCTGACCGTTGGGAACAGTTTCACTCGCAATGCAACTCGATATCTGCAGCAGATTACGGAAGCTGCTGGCCACAATCTGACTCACAAGGCGCTGACGATCGGTGGATCGTCGCTTGAGCTACACGCGTCGAAGGCCGCAGCGTATGAACAAGATCCCAGCGATCCAAATGCAAAGTATTCCGGTGGTGAGTCGCTGCAACAAGCATTGCAAAGTGACGTCTGGGATATTGTCACGATCCAGCAGGTAAGCATCAAGAGTCATGATGTTGCAACTTATCAACCGTTTGCTAAACAACTGGCCGAAACCGTCCGTCGCTATGCTCCTCAAGCGGAATTAGTTGTTCATCAAACGTGGGCCTATCGCAAGGATGACCCTCGGTTCGGCAATTCGGATCCGGCCGATGGCGAGCCAGGTACACAGGAAGCGATGTATCTAGGCTTAAGCAAAGCCTATCAGACCATCGTGGAAGAACTTTCGGCGCGGCGGATTCCGGTGGGAGACGCATTTTGGATTGCCGACCACGATCCACTATGGGGTTTCCAAGTGCCACAGACTATTGATTCTGCACAGGCGGCTTATCCTCAATTGCCCGATCAACGCAATTCGCTGCATGTCGGGTATCGGTGGCAGCAGCAGGATGGCAGACACGTCCTGCGTATGGACGGACATCACGCCAACATGGCTGGCGAATACTTAGGCGCTTGTGTGTGGTTCGAGTGTTTGTTCGGTGAAAGCTCCGTTGGGAATAGCTTTGTTCCAGATGGTTTGGATTCCGCTCATGCCGCGTACCTGCAAACTGTGGCTCATCACGCTGCACAGCAGGGTGGCGATGTCCTGTTGGGGCTAACAACGGCTCGAGTGACCGCTTTTGACGATCCACATCCGCAACGTTACCAGTTGCAAGTGCGTGCAAGTGAGATCGATGGAAACACTAAAGAGTACCCGGAAATCGGCTTCGTCTTTGGCGATGCCGAAAAACCTGCGGACTTGGAGTATGCGTCGGTAGACACCCGGGTCGCGCCACGTGGCAAATTGGCACTGTGGTTGATGGGGTACAACAGTGGTTTGTTTGAAAGGTTAAACGAATACGGTATTCATGCCGTTGGCGTCAGCTACGCCAGAGGCTGGTTCGGCAAACTTTGCCAGCCACGTCCGTCCGATGCCTACGCTCGTGGTAGGGTGCGATTGGAGGCTGCTACTGGGTTGGATTTCAGCACGGAACTAGATCTGCAGCCAGCCGATGGCGCCGCCGAACGAACTCGACAATTGCTGCTCTGGTTGTGCAAGGAAAACCCGCAAGGGAATTGGCAGCAATTCCTGACCGAAGACCGCACGCGTGTTCGCTGGGATAAAGTAATTCTGACGGGTGCTTCGCATGGTAGTACGACGGCGGCCCGATTTGCCAAATACCAGCGGGTGGATCGCGTGGTCATGCTCTGCGGACCTCGGGACCAAGATCAAGATTGGCAGGGTCTAGCCTCGGCAACCCCTGAGAATCGCTATTTTGGATTCACGCATGTCCTCGATGGCGGTTGGACTGGCGACCACTATTGCCGCTCGTGGGAATTGCTGGGGTTGCATCAGCTGGGGCCGATTGTCAATGTGGACCAGAACCAACCGCCATACCAGAATTCGCGGCGGTTGATTTCCGCTGCCGATGTTGGAGGCGATGCGCAGCGGGCTCATTCCTCAGTCACGCCAGGCCGAGCCTCTCCCCAAAATCCTAATGGGGAAAAGTTGTTTGATCCAGTCTGGCGATATCTGTTCACTCATCCTGTTGATCAAATTGGTGTGGCGACTGAAGTGGATCCCAGTTGCGAACGCGTGCATGTTACCTACGAATAGCCGCAGCATGCATGTATGGCATACATGCCAACTTGGGCATCGCGCTGAGACGAGACGACAAGCAAACTCGCTGGTCGCCAGTCGGCTTGGTGGGCGTTACAATCGAGCTACACCTTGATTTCCCCTCTCCACTCGCCGACGCGCTTCCGCGACAATTATCTCCACGAATTAACCTTTCCACTGGTAAATTGCGCAATCAAACTGGCCTTCGCCTGGACTCAATTGGGAGAGTGGGGAGAGGCAGATGGAAAATGCCCGAGTTATTTGTCCACAGGTCCCAAGCTACAAAAGGTAGACGATGGCAAGAACGTACCCAATTTTCCTGTTTATCGTGGCAGTAGTCCAAATGGTCAACCTGCGCGCCGATGAACCAGACGGTTGGCAAAACTTGTTCAATGGTCATTCCCTGGACGGCTGGATTCAAAAAAATGGTACGGCAAAGTACGAAGTGACCGATGGAATGATTGTGGGGACGACGGTCGAAGGGAGTTGGAATTCGTTTTTGTGTACTGAGAAAGAATACAGTGATTTTCAGCTCGAGTTTGAAGTGCGCGTTGATGACAGGCTGAACTCAGGCGTGCAAATTCGCTCCAAGACTCGCGATAAAACAGTGGGCAATGGGCCCAACTTAGCGGCAGGGCGCGTCATTGGTCCGCAAGTAGAAATCGAGGCGAGCAAGACAGACGGCGGGGAAGCTGGCTACATCTACGGTGAGGCCACGGGTAAGGGCTGGCTAACGCCGAATGATCAGCTGAAACCTCACTCGCATTTTAGGGATAGTCAATGGAACCATTTCCGTATCGTAGCGAGAGGCCCACGAATTCAGACTTGGATCAACGGCGACGCCATTGCCGACTTAATCGACGAGGAGACTTTTGCAGAATATCCACAAGGCTTCGTCGGTCTACAGGTTCATCGTATTAAGGCAGGCGACGGTCCCTTCAGCGTTGCGTGGCGGAACATTCGGATTAGAGAATTGAAACCAGGCTTTGCTTATCAGCACCATTTTGTTGACCGAGATCTACCCGGCTCTTCGTGGGGCCAAACTGCGCTGGTAGATATCGATCGCGATGGCGATCTGGACTTCATCACGGGAAGGACTAAGGGAGACATTCGCTGGTACGAATTCAACAATCAAGATCACAGCTGGACTGCTCACTTGCTTGGCAGAGACTCGCCATCAGATGTTGGCGGCGTCGCGTTCGACGTCGACCAAGACGGCAGAATTGATTTTGTAACGGGTGGAGCTTGGTACCAACAGCCCCAAGATGCCAAATCGGAACCGTGGCCGCGCTATGTGTTCGACACCGACGATACCAAGGTCCACGACATCGTTGCAGCGGACATTGACGGTGATGGCCGTGACGAAATCATAACTCTGTCAGATAAGAGCAACCTGCGTGTTTATCGTATTCCGGCAGACAATAATCAGGCAGGGCCTTGGGACGTGCGAGAAATATGGAAGGGTGTCCACGCTGGGCTGTCAGCTGGTGATATTGATGGCGACGGTGATGTTGACTTGGTTCGCAGTCAAGTTTGGCTTGAAAATGTCGGTGGTGGGCAGAGTTGGAAAGAGCATAAGTTTTGTGGCATACCTTGGGCAGAACGGCAAGAACAGTATTTCTATTACCTGGCTTCTCGCAGCTGGATCGCGGATATCAACCGTGACGGACGATTGGACATCGTGTTGACGGAAAACGAGATTCCTGGCGGACGCGTTGCCTGGTTTGAGGCACCTGAGGATCCGAGGCAACCCGCTTGGACTCCACATTTTCTGCCAACAGCTGACGATGAGCAACGCGGTCCTTACCATTCGTTGCAACTGGCAGATTTTGATAACGACGGTGACTTGGATATTTTTTCCGGCGAGATGGAACACTTGGCCAATCCTCCGCACCGTTGGTTTATTTGGGAGAATGCAATGGGCGATGGTTCCCAGTTCATCGAGCGAGTCATCCTCGACATGCAGCTTGGCACGCATGAGACGCGTGCTGGTGACATAGACGGCGACGGAGACATTGACCTGGTTGGTAAGCTCTGGCGCCCCGTCCCCGACAACGGAAATCTAGGCCACAATCACGTGGATTTCCTGGAGAACAGGACGATAAGTGATTAGGTCTTGCAGCTGTCAGTAATTCTCGTGGAATCTCACTGTCGGAGAGAGCTGTTTTGGGGTGCGAGCAATTCCGAGACGCGGCGGTCAATGATTGCATCAGCTTGTTCAGCTCGCTGCTCCAAACGGGATTGGCTGGCGTTGAGCTTCTGCTGAGCCTGATCCAGCTGCTCGCGCTGGAGGCTCAGGCGGAGGTGAAACGCCGTTTTCACCGAGGCTCTCAGATCTGCCTCGAGCTTGTCGAGCTTTGTTATGTCGACTAACGATGAACCCTGCTCTGACCGCAACTGCCTGGCTAACGATGCTGCACGCTGTTCTTCCAGTTGGTATCGTTGTTGAGGATTTGACAACTGCGACGCTGACCAAAGATGGTAATCAGAAAAAGCGTCATCAGTTTGCATTAGGACATCAAAGTCAGATCCATCTGAATTCGATGTCTCCAGTAGCTCGTCAGCACGCTGTTCTGCACGCTGCTGGGACAATGTCTCTGCCTCACCTTCCAATCGTTTGATTACCGTGGCGAGGTACTTGCCGTAAGCCTGATATCCTTTTCGCGAGTAGCGCAAATGCAGTTCACCGTTGTCATTGATGACGCGGGAACCGTCAAGTCCTGGATCCTTCTCGATCGAATTGAAAATCGCCCTAGCCAATTGGCGACGGGTAAGGTCAATATTGTCGGTCAATCTAATGGGATGGTGATACCAAGTTGCATCACTGTCAACCAACACTACTCGTACGGTTTCTAACAGCTCCTTGTCGATGGCCTCGACCGTCAATTCGACAGGTCTTGGCTTGCTTGCAGGACCATTGCCCATCGCAAAGTAGGCTTGCTCCGAGCCATACGCATTCTCCGTGTCGTCGTTTGCTGTCCCCTTCGGTTCCTGCGCTGCTATTGGCGCGACGAAAAGCCATAATAGCCCGATAAGAAACACATTCCACAACCTCAAATATCGCGCGGGACGATTAGTCATATTCTTCAGCTCCTTTGTCTAGAATCTTCGAACGAACATGTGAAAGCCTCACCAATCAGTCGATTGGATGCAACGAGTAAGCCAACCAACAACAGCGGAGTGATTACAGTAACGGGGAATCGAATGGCCCCAGCTGTAAAAGCATGTATCCCAAGCTGCATTGCAGCTGGAACAAATAATGCGACCAGCCAATAGATTGTGTTGGTGCGAGTAAGTTGAGTTCTCTTGGTGTCGTTCGTCATGGCAGTGGCTCAAAAGGAAATCGCGTCTCTAGATCTAAGGTTGTTGCTTCATTAAACATCTGTTCGGTAGAGAGAGACTGGTCGTCCCAGGGAATCGTGTCCGCTGTTGTTGCTGCGCTATCGCGAATTGTATCCTTCACGCTTTCAGCTACATGTGGCGTGTTTCCCGTAGCTGCGTCAGTTGGAGGTACGTTGGTCGCGAGCAACAGCAGTATTGTGGCGTAAGCGACAACGGTCAGTAGCGCTATGACAGCTAGACTGCGGTGCACCCGTGACCAAATTCTGGTCCCCCGAGACAGCTGCTCTGGTAAGGGAGCATTTGGAGTCGTTACGTGGGCGAGACACTGTTGCAGTAGATGTTCTACCTCTCTGGCCGTCTGGAATCGCTCGTCGGGTGACTTGCGCATCAAGCGGCTGATGAGTGTCTCTAGCCAGCGAGGCAGTTCTGGATTGCGTTCGCGCAAATTCATCGGCTGAACATCGGAGATCGCGCGGAGAATAGCAAAAGTGGATTGGGCTCGAAATGGAGGTTCGCCTGTACATGCCGCATAAAGCAGACTACCGAGACTGAACAAATCGCTGCGATGATCCAAACCGTGCCCCAGTACCTGCTCTGGTGACATAAACTGTGGTGTGCCTGCGATGATGCCGGTTTGCGTGATCGAGACATCATCGACCGCACGAGCCAATCCAAAATCGGTAATGGTCGCTCGCTCCGTTCCAGATTCCAACAGAATATTCGCAGGTTTAATATCGCGGTGTACCAAGCCCTGTTCGTGGGCGGCTGCCAGACCAGAGGCGATTTGAATACCGATTCTTAGCGTGTCAACCAACGGCAGCGGCCCCTGAGAATCGATGCGCTTCTGAAGTGTAATCGCGCGCAAATAGGGCATCGCCAGGTAGGGTAGCGGACCGTCCACGGATACACCGTGAATAGCGATCACATTGGGATGTAAGACAGCAGCAGCCGCTTTAGCCTCGCGCTCAAATCGATGTCGGGCCAGTCCACTAACGGCTAGTTGCGGCGAGAGCACCTTTATCGCGACGGGACGATCCAGCGACGGATCGGTTGCCTTCAACACGACCCCCATACCACCGCAGCCGATCACTCCGTGCACTTCGTAATTGCCCAACCGACCAAGCATGGCTGGATCATCGGTAGGCGCCAAGCTGTCCAGTACCAACTGAATACTTGTGGAAACTGCAGGGGGGCTGCACGAACGTGAAGGTGAGCCATTTGATTCGTGCAAGAAGTGTACACGCGGATTACCTCGGAGAAGGTGAGCTGCGGACTGCCACAGCTGGGAATCTGCAGCGCAACTTTCGAGGACTCGGCGACATGGCTCGCAAGAATCCAAATGCGCCAAAACGTCCATCTCATCAGCCTTGGAGAGATGATCATGTAGGAGGGCCAATAGTTCATCGGGCGAGCGACATGTCCGATTCTGCGAGTTCATCGATCCTGTCCCTCCAGTACTGAGACTACCTCGCGCAGCCGCAACATCACCCGACTGCGAGCTGTATACACTGCCCCTAGCGACTTGCCGAGTTCAGCCGCAACCGCTTCAACACTAGCCCCCTCGACTACAGTCCTCTGAAATGCGTGCCATGTCGCTGCGTGAAACTCGCCTTGCACCTGCGATGCAGCCAGCTGAAAGATTTCGCGGCGGTATTCCATATCGATCAGTGTTGTAATCCCTTTTTCGCCGGAAGCGATACTCTGCAGATCCAAAGCTGCCGAAGTACCACCTCGAACCGATTCCGACGGTCGACGCATCAGCGCATTCAAGATCGCATTGCGCGTAACGCGGCTAAGCCAATGTCGAAATTTTCCGGCTCCCTTCGTATGATCCCAATCTCCAATTGCATTGGCCACCGACAAAAAAACTTGCTGCGTCAAATCCTGAGCGTCCGAATGCTGTAACCCACGCGCGATTGCGGTGCGGTAGACCACTGGCTCGTAGATTTCCAAGAATTTCTGCCAGGATTCGCGGTCCGAGGAATCGCGAACTTTGACTAGCAAACTTGGTTTCGTATCTGGAAATGACATGGCTTAGCTACTCCCACAGTCTATTTAACACAGCAGCGTAAGATTCTTGTCAGGGGAAAACACCGTTTTTGAAGAAAACCGCTGCGGGGCCACACAGGTCTAGGACGTCCCAGGGGCTCTGTTATGTTCATTCGCGAGCCATTCGGTGCAGAAAGCGCGACCTGCACGAATTGGCGAGATTAACCGTCCGTCCCAAGTGGCAACGGATGTTCGCAAGCCTCCCATTGGTTCGCATTGGCTTCGTAGTCACGGTCGTTTGGGGGCTCTATCAACAGCTTAACCGCAAGAAAGCGAATCCAGCGCTTTTGAGGCATGTTGATCGTATTTGTGGGCTCGCAACAAGATGCTTATTACAACAAGCTCCGGTCACGGCAGCGTGCGCGAGTGATCGAAATTAAGGCACCAATGCACAAATTTTCTGATATTGAAAACCGTGGCAAACGCCAAAGCGGCCAATTGTCCGGAAAAACTTCTGCTTGGACGCTTAACTCTACAAGCTTGTTGGTGCCAGAGTGAGGACTTATACAGGTCGCATCCAGCTTTGATGCTTTGGTAAAGCAGGCATAGTTGAGTAAGACTCATTCTTTACCGAGCGAAGAATAAGTGCTTTCAATCCGACGCAGCCATTGGGTAAGCAGTTCACGAGTTGTCCCATCGAGCCACTTGACTTGCAAAGCACGACGAATGCGAGGAATGAAGGCCGAATCTTCGTCAGACGACAAACGAATGCCGTGGGTCAAGCTGGCTTTGGCAGTGCATGCCAAATAGAGCATCGCATTAATGATCGTAGGCAGCTCACTAGATTTTCCCGTAAGACCTCCTTTACTCACACTAGGTACGTGTCCACGGGCTGAACGTTTTAAAGCTTCAAGCACTTCCGTTGGAGGATTGTCGTGGTTCCAAAGATCTTGCAGATCCCGCAGTGATTGTCCCGACCATTGTTGATCAGGCAGAATATATCGCTTGGCAAGGAATGGATCAATTTCTTGCATCAGGGCAGACAGGGGCAGGGCAATTAGATGTTGCCAAAGCGAAGGGTGTTCGGCAGAATCCCAGATTTGGTCACCAGCGTCTGACAATTCTAGCAACCGAAGCTGGGCTCGCAGATCGTCTGCGGTGCTAGCCGAGCTTTCCTTCGGCGCGGATCGCCCCAGTGCCTGGCGCAAGTCGTTGATTTCCGACTCGATGATCGCGGGCGTGACCTCAGTGGTGCTTGGCAAGTAATCGACGATCAGCTGGGATAAAACGCTGCGAAATCTCCGAATGACCGTTTGCAGTCGATTGGCGGCTTGTTTGGGCGACTCAAGGCCAAAATCCGTGCATAAAGTTGCGTAGTCAATCGGCACAGCACCTTCTAACGTGGGGCGTAGTACTCGCAACTCGAATATCGTCCACAGCATCGATTGTTCAGGCGTTTGGTATTCGCGTCGCAATTCCTTGATGGCTTTGTGAAGTAAATTGTGTGCCCATTGAACGTTGAAAACATCAATCTCTTCTCGCAACCGTTCGTCCATGGGGTCAAATCCATCTAACTCCGACCACTCGACGGTGGCAAGTCTAGCACTGCGAAAACGGTCTGTCGCGTAGTTTCTCAAGCTGAGCAAGAGATAAGCGCGAAAGCGAATGTCTGGTGCCGACTTGCGCTTCTTGAGATATTTGCGGGCGACATTCCGCTCGACATCGCCGCCCAAAAGCTTTTCGAGCAAGAAGTCATGCAGCACTTCCTCGGCGTCTGCTTCTGTCAGTTTGCAGCAACGCACCAGATACTGTTGCAGTGGAACCCCGTACTGCTCGATGAATCTCCCCAACGCTTGCCGCGAGCTGTTGCCATCGGCGGCGCCTTCGATGATTGACATGACCGTCGAGGACATGCCAGAACCAAATGAAAAATCTCGTGAGTTCACCGTGGAGCCTCAGACCATCGGATACATAAGCTGCTTTTCGGAAGGTCCTAACTTAGGCCCTGCAAACCAATAAATGACCCAATTCGCCGCAAGGCGTCAGCGTCCGGTTCAACGAAGAAACCCGGGCTAAAGCCTTTCGGCTGATGTTTGATCCGGAAACTTATCGTTTTGCATGGCCCAAGCACCTACGCACAAGTATTTTGATACCTGAACAACCTGGCTAACGCCAAAGCGGCTAATTATGCGGAAAAACTTGTGACTGGATGCTCAAATAGGCCAAGGGCGAAATGCATTGGGTCTACTATAGTCGCTAGTGTCACAAATCGTAATTCCGATGCCACA
>JAGQPR010000261.1 GCA_020426625.1 Planctomycetales bacterium | reverse complement strand
TTTGACTTTGACTTCATGGACGATTGTTAATTCGACAATCAGCGGCAACACAGCCAGTGGCTCGGGTGGAGGACTCGAGAGTTTGTCATTTGACAATCTTATCCTCGCGCACTCAACAGTCTACGGAAATCGTTCGGGCGGAATGGAGTCGTCTGGAGGAGGGCTCATTGAACAAGGTAACAACCTACGGCTCTCCAATACAATCGTCGTGGGGAATCTCCGAAATACTGGAACTGAGCTTGTCAACGATGATATCCATCGATACTCGCTTGTTTTCGGCGAGAACAACGTGGTCGGAATCGGTGGCAGCCCAGCAATTGTTGATGGAATAGCCGGAAATAGAATCGGCGTTGATCCGTTTAGCGTTGTTGAGATCCCCCTACGCAACAACGGTGGCCCCACGCCTACGCACCAACTGCTTGGTGGCGCGGCCGTAGACGCTGGAATCAGTACGAGTCTGGCTGCTGGCGTTGACCAGCGAGGTCAGTCTCGTCCGTTTAATACAGCGCTGCCCAACGCTCCAGGAAGCGATGGTACCGATGTCGGAGCGGTCGAGTCACAAATTTCCCAAGTTTATTCTCTCGGGGATGTGGTTTGGCACGACGTTAACGGCAATGGTGTTCAGGACTCCGGCGAGCCTGGATTGGATGGCGTGACGGTGCACTTGCTGGATGCTGGCGGTACATTGATTTCTCAGACAACAACGTCGCACGGTGGACTTTACCGATTTGAACTTCTTGCTGGAAGCTACCAAGTTCAAATCTTGCCGCTGCCGGGCTTCGACTTCACGGTTGCCAATGCGTTAGGCATTTCCGAGGAGCTCGATAGTGACGTAAACACGGCAACCGGAAGGACCGCGACCTTCCTACTAGATTCCGACAGCGGCCAAGTGGCCGATGCAGGCTTGGTCTTTGATGAGGCACTTGGCTCGATCTCCGACTTGGTTTGGAATGACTTAAACAGCAATGGAATTCAGGATGGAGGCGAACCAGGCGTAGCGGGAGTTACGCTACACTTGCTCGACGGAGCAGGGGCGAGGCTTCGGTCAACAACATCCGATGCCGGCGGGCACTTCGCATTCTTCGGACTGACACCAGCGAGCTACCAAATTGATCTCGAATTGCCGTATGGCTACCTGCATACAGCTAACGATGTTGGAGTCAATGAATATACGGATAGTGACGTCGATCTTACGACAGGCAAGACTTCGCTCATCGCGATAGGATCGGGCGAACATGATTTCAGCGTTGACGCGGGGATCTTTGCCCGCGGTGATCGCGCGATTATTGGCAACTGGGTTTGGGACGATTTGAATGCCAATGGAGTTCAAGACTCGGGCGAACCAGGCATGAATGGAGTAAAGGTCAACCTCTATCGCGACAATTTCGCCTCGCTGGAGCTTCTGGCTTCGACGGTCACCGTCGATGGACGCTACGCATTTTATGGTTTGGAATCTAGCTATCCTGACTGTGGCGATCCGCCGGCACCGGGCTGCGATCCTGACTTGATCCTCAACCGCTATGTATTGGAAATCGAGCCTCCATTCGGATTTGAGTTGAGCTCGCAAGACATCGGCGGCAGTGATGAACTCGACAGCGATTTTGATTCCGTTGGTCAAACGGAAGTGCTCATTCGTGGATTGCCAACGCAATTGAATTTTGATGCTGGCTTGGTATTCGATGCTTCGACAACCGTCAGTAACCTAGTCTGGGATGATCGTGATGGTGACGGCATTCAGGATCCTGGAGAACCAGGGATCGACGGTGTGCGCGTCAACTTGTTTGATGCTGGGATAGATACCGTCGACTCGGGGCCCTACCCGCTTATTGCACAGACAATAACCACCGACGGAGGGCGCTACTTTTTCGGAGGTCTGGATGAAGGCAATTACGTTGTTCAAGCACTTGCGCCCGCAGGTTATGCATTCACTTTGCCAGCGCAGGGACTGAATCCTGAACTGGATAGCAATGCGAACGAACTCACAGGTCGAGCTTTTGTAGCTCTATCAACTGGTGATCACAACCATTCCATTGATTTTGGAGTGGTGCGGTCAATAGGGAGTACCCTGACCGGAAAGACCTGGTGGGATGTCAACTTCGACGGTCTCTCGACAGCAGAACGCGGCTATTCCGATGCAAGAGTGCGCCTATTGGACGCAGCCGGAGCGATTGAGTTGGCATCGAGCATCGTTGATGCAGAAGGCAATTATCAGTTCAACGGTATTGCAGCAGGTATCCATCAGGTTGAATTTCTCCTGCCTCGACGATTTAGCATTACGAGTGCAGACGTAGGTGATGATGACACGATCGACAGCGACGTTAACTTAGTCACCCGGCGTGCAACGATCGACGTGCCCTCAGACGCGGTGATAAATTTTGTCGATGCCGGTATGCTTGGCAGCCTCACGGGCGGAACGATTGTCGGGCGAGTCTGGGATGACCAGACAGGTGATCACATACGCAATGATGCATTTGAGCCAGGCGTCGCGGACGTGTGGGTTACGTTATTAGATAGTTCTGGCACTGTGGTTCTCGAGTCGATCCGGACTGACGCGTGGGGCTATTTTAGATTTCCCAGCCTCCTCGATGGTGACTATATGTTGCAATTTGAACGCCCGTTCGGATTTTCATTCGCTGAACAGAATGTAGGATCAGACAGGTCTAGCGACAGTGATCCTGATCCGGATACGGGGCTGGTCCATATCTCGCTTAGCGGTTTCCCCTTCGTGAGCGACATCTCCGCCGGATTGCAATACGATTTGACGCACGCTAGCGTTCTGGGGAGAACTTGGAACGATCTTCTTGCTAACGGACTGCAGGAATCCGGCGAACCAGGGCTGTCCGACATCCCTATAACACTGCTGGATTCGACGGGCACTCGCGTAATCCGGACGACACAAAGTGATGAGTTTGGTGCTTATGTCCTTCGAGGTATCGAATCGGGAGCCTACAGGTTCGATTTTGGTACCCGGGCCGGTTATCGCCACACCTTGAGCAACCAAGGGACCGACGACGCGCGGGACAGTGATGCCGACACGACCTTGGGGCAACTGGACGTCACTTTCACAGCGGGGGAATCCAATACGATTACCGATGCGGGCTACTACTATAGCTCAGTGTTGCACTCAGTAGGTAACCAGATCTGGTTGGACTCCAATGCGGACGGTATTCATAACGCCGGCGAGCCCGGAGTATCGGATGTTGTGATTGACTTGTTCGACGGTGATGGTGGACACGTTGCTGTGGTAACCTCCGATGCCGGGGGCTATTACTCCTTTTCGGGAATTGCGTCAGGTGACTACCGAGTCCGCGTCACCCCGCCAGCAGGGCTGATATTTACAGCTCCAGACGTCGGAGGTGACGACCATCGCGATAGCGACATTCTCTACTATGGATATTCGCCCCTTTTCAGTCTGGCCGATGATAGCCTAAGTACCTCACTTGATGCTGGATTGAAACACGGATTTGCATCAGCAAGCATTACAGGATCCGTGTGGCAAGATTCTGATGGTGATGGCACATCATACAGAGAAGTCTGTGAACGGCGTGGATTTCCGCCTCGAAGGCGATGTAGCTCTTCCCAGGAATCGGCCATCGTCGGGAGGCCTGTGCTGCTCTTTGACGCCACTCGGAGACTTATGGCACGAGCAACGACAAATACCCGCGGATACTATGAATTCACCGGACTGAGTTCCGGCACGTACCACATTCAAATTCCGACCCTTCGAGGAACTGGCTTCACTACTCCCAACGTCGGGGCGGATACACGCGACAGCGACTTCTCGACCTCCGGTTGGGCTACTGTAGTGATTCATTCCGGAAGCTATCGACTCGATGCAGGTGTTCTTTATATCGGCGCTCCACCTGGGGCTTCGATGCAAATCAGTGGCCGCGCGTGGTACGATCTGGATCGCGACGGGATACAGGATCCCGCAGAGGGTGGCTTGGCCGATGTCGATTTGCGGATCAATGGTATGCGCGTCCGCACTGACATCGATGGCAATTATCGCGTTACTGGCTTGCCCATCGCTACGCACTTCGTTGATGTTGATACACCCGGTGGCTTTCACCTAAGTCCCGCCAACGTCGGATCGGATACACGCGACAGCGACATTCATCCATCGGGGACAACTTCGGTAACGGTCGGCGTCGATACAGTGGTAGACATTGGGTTCTATCGCAATACAGCATCGATTGGCGACCGCGTCTGGGAGGATCGCAACGGCGACGGGATTCAAGACCCGTCGGAACCTGGACTACCAGATGTCAACATTCTGCTCTGGGATGCGACGGGGGCCAACCTTCTGGCGTCGACGACGTCCGATGCGTTTGGGCACTATAGCTTTGGATTCAGCGACATTCCCGGAGACTATGTGCTGGAGTTCATTAGGCCAAGTGGATTCGAATTCACAAACAATTTGGGTGGCGACGATTCCACGAACAGTGACGTTGATCCAGTCACGGGGCGCGTCCATGTTTCGCTTGCTGTAGGAGAAACCGAGATTTCAATCGATGCGGGCTTCGTGCGTTTGTTTGCACCGGATTTAGGTGTAGTTAGCAATCGAATCTGGTTGGACGAAGATGCGGATGGAATTCAAGACGCTACTGAACCGGGAATCGACAATGTATTGGTCGAGTTGTATGACGCAAACCAATCAACTTTTCTCGCGTACACCGTTTCTGAAAGTGGTGGTTGGTACGCGTTCGACGCGCTCAGCGCTGGCGACTACAAGCTTCGTTTTCTACCGCTACCAGGTTACGATTTCGCTAGCCAGGATAGTGGTACAGACGACAGACTGGACAGCGATGTCGACACGGCAAACGGCGAAGTCACGCTGTCATTGGGGGTTGGCGAACGTATCGACCATCTTGACGCAGGTTACAAGCTGACTGCGCCATCTACCCACAGCATTGGTGATTTCGTTTGGAACGATAGCAATGCTAATGGAATTCAAGACACCACTGAAACTGGCTTGGCCGACGTCGTGGTCACTTTATTCGATGCAGAATCTGGACAACCTGTTGCCGAGACATCGAGTGATGTGGCTGGTCATTTCGAATTTGATTACTTGGTCACCGATGGAACCTATTATTTGCAATTCCTGGCACCGCTGGGATTTATTGCCAGTCCACGCGACATTGGCTTGGACGACGAACTCGACAGCGACATTGACCCTGAAAATGGATTCACTTCCATCGTTAATGTAAATGGCGTCGTTTCCGGCCTAGACGCTGGCTTCAGCGAGGTTTCAAGCACGGAAATTGCGTCGATCGGCGGGGTCGCTTGGGACGACCAGAATGGTGATGGTATTCAGGACCCACACGAACCTGGATTGGAGGGTATCGTCATTCGTTTGACGGACGAATCGGGCGCACTTGTCCTTAACTCAGTTCGAACTTCTGATGCAGGCCAGTATCGCTTTCCGGCTTTGTCGCCGGGCGAGTACTTCGTTGATGCTATCGCACCATTGGGCCGAGCTTTGTCACCTGTGGGACAGGCAGCAGGCGGTTTTGACAGTAATGTGAATGCCACCACTGGAAGAACGCAGCGTATCACGATCAATGCAGGTGAGGCATTGTTGGAAATTGACGTGGGGCTCCTCACGATTTTCCCAAACCATGTTGTGGCTTCATCACGTTTTGTCGGTGTGTTGCCAATGGCTGATCCCGACGGCTCTGGTCCTCAAACGCAAATGGGACGCGATGCGTTTGTGTCAATTTCCGATGCTGTGCTTGGCTTGGACTCTCTTGCTCAAGGCGTTCCGCTGCACTTGTTAAGCGAGACTTATGACGCATTTACATACGATCGCACGGGTGGAACGCTGCATTTAATTACGCCTAACGCACCAGCAACGATTGCACAAGCATCGATCAATGAGGGGGCCTTGCTATTGGATGGCGAATTCGCGTTTCCAGGTGGTATTCAAGTGTATGACGGTGGAACGCTCGCTGGTGTCGGGACAATTAATGGAGACGTCACCGTGAATGGTGGTCTTCTGGCGCCAGGTTTTAGTCCAGGGATTCTGCATACGGGATCACTAGTGCTTGGTGCCGGAGCAACCTACTCCGTGGAACTCAATGGCGATATACCCGGGGCAACTGGCTACGACCAGACAATTGTCACGGGGACTGTCGATGTGAGCGGCTCGCAGCTTGCCGTTTCGCTTGGCTACACACCCATGGTCGGTGCTCAGTTCCTGATACTCGAAAACGACAGCGACGATGCAATTCTGGGAACCTTCGCGGCTTTGAGTGAGGGTGATGCAATCTACCTTGGGTCAAATCTCGAAGCGGTAATCTCCTACGTTGGGGGCTCGGGCAATGACGTTGTGCTCACAGTTCGGATCGCCGACGAGCAACCACCAGCGGTGATCGGATTCACTCGCCATTCGCCCGAAGCTCAGATTACAAACGCCGATTTGGTCAGGTTCTACGCAGAGTTTTCCGAACCAGTCACGCAGATCGATTCCGGAGATTTCACGGTTGCGGGGACTTCGACGGCAAGCGTTACGTCGATTACTCCAGTTTCTGGAACGGGAGAAACAGTTTTCTTGGTAACGGTTAGCGGAGGGGATCTAGCAGACTTCAACGGAGATGTAGGGATCAATCTGGCCCCGGCCCAAGACATAGCGGATGCGTTCGGTAATGCGTTGCCCAGCGGCGAGCCTACAACCGATCAAACGTATGTACTGGATAACATCGCTCCCACCATCAATCAATTTGTTATTGATGACGGGTCTGCGCAGAGAAGTATGCTGCGGTCACTGACCTACGAATTCGACACACCTGTGGCTTATTCGTTCGGAGCATTCGTTTTGCAGACAAGTACCGGACAATCCATATCCTTCAGTATCGATATCAGCTCCGGTGTATTGACCAATCAGCTTGTATTCACATTTCCTGGACTGTTGGGTGGATCAGTTGCGGACGGTAACTACGCATTGTTGATCGACGAGAACTTAATTGCGGATGCCGCAGGCAATAGCCTTGACGGCAACAACAACGGAGTGGCTGGAGGCGCGCGAGATGTTGACGAGTTCTTCCGTTTCTTTGGCGACTATGACGGAGATCGTGACGTCGATGCCACGGATTACTTGAATTTTCGACGTACATATCGACGCGATAATTCAAGCAGTCTTTTTAATTCAGCGTTTGACGTTGATGCCAATGAGATTATTGACGGAAGTGACTACATCGAATTCCGTCGCCGTTATCGAAGATCTCTCTTGCCTCCGTGATTGAGTTGTGAACTGTGCTTCCTACCTACATTCAATTTGTCACGGAGTTTTCTATGTCAAAGATTTCTGTTCATCTCGCTGCTCTGATTCTTCTACTTGCTAGTGGTCGCACCGCGATGGGAGATTTAGTCCTTTTGTACCAAGGCGCGACTTTTTCGGATTTCGTTGGTGACACGACGTTTTCTTCAGCTGACCGGGTCTCCGGTAGCATAGTTTTTGAAGGTCTCGATTCATTTACTACCTTTACGACAGTTTCAGCAACGCGTTTTGATCTGGACGTCACCGTAAATGGTCTACCCGGCATCTCGTTTCGAATATCCAATGCGTTAACTGATTCGCGTGTAACTCTGAATACATTTGACTTCGAACCAGGTTCGTTGATTCCCACTCGGTTCGCTTTGACCGTTGAGGGAGAAGCCTTTGGAGATACAGGATTCAATGAGGAACTTTCGATAGCAGATATCGGCGATCTAGCCACAATTGACCGTCGCTCAACGCAGGAGAGCAACGCATTCAACTTCACCGCCGGTACCTTCATCACGGCAGTTCCGGAGCCATCCTCCGTCAGTTTGGTTATTGCGTTTTTCTTATTTGCTAGCAGCTACAGAAAGAGAGAACAACACACTACTTGATCGCATCATAACGACTTTGCCAGATGCAGCTTGGCGGGAGTGCTTTGACAGTGGCGTGCTGCTGGAAATTGATTCCGGCACTCAAGAAAACCTCCTCAAAAAGTTGCGTAGAGAACGATCGGCAAATCTGACGCTGGTCGTAGAGCACCTTGGGCTAAAAAAATCGCCAAAAGATGAATCCGCGCTGGCACGTTCACTTAAGGCAGATCAACTTGTTGAGCTAGCAGTAACCGCGGAATTTGCCCGGGTTGCAGAGAAAGTCGCGCAGGCCTTCTATCGAAAAGCTACTGTCTGGAAGCGTCGCGCGGGCGTGCTGCGGTTTCACCGAGTGTCAGTCGCCAAGCGACTCGCAGCATACTTTGATTCAGCCGATAGACTTTTTCGTAGATTTGCATTGGAGATTGAGCAACAGGGATTCATGACGTACCTTCGGTTTTTGGTGGGATTGAGTCTTCCAAGTGGTTCACCACACGAGAATTACCTTCCGCTGCTAACGCTGGCTTCAGAAGAAACGGGGTGGCCGGAACGTACTTAAGTCTGCCAATCGCAAGCTATAACTATCCATCCGGACGTTGGTTGCATACTGCACTCCTTTGCGATCAGCTTTGGGGTTGCTTTCGAAGAACGTAGGAAATTACAGGGTTTTTGTGCGATTGGCCTGACAAGCTCGCTTTGCTAGCTCTTGCTCGATTTCGGGCGAAATGGCTAGCAAATAGGGTGAGCCAGCGTTGAGACGGCGGCCGGAGATCACTCCCTTGTCGATCCAGCCGTAGACCACGCCAACGGACACGCCCACTCTTCGTGCGAGTTCTTTCACACTGATCTCACCCGCTTTCTTGTCATCGGCACCAGCGATCGCGTGCTTGCGGCGAATCCTCTGGATACTCTTGATCGTGAACGCTACGCCCTTCGCTGTCGTGAGCCCTTCGTCGTTCAGACAAGCAGCGATCTGTGCATCGTCCATCGTCTTGGTCAACTCGGTTACACGCGCAATTAACGCCTCAGAATGACGCTGGCGAGACAATTTCGATCGAGAAAGATCGACCCGGATTTCTTCACTTGCGCCGCCTTGCCAACGTAATTGCAACAGAGCACTGCATTGCTCCTGTTTCTGCACGGTGATGTCACTAATCAGTAGCTGTAAGATCCGCTTCTTGTCTTTCCACGCTGTTGCCGTGTTGTGCCAAAGCTTCGGAAGATTCTCAGCAAGCTCCAGCACTTCCGCACGCTGTTGCTCGGTTATCCGCCGAGACTGCTGTTGCATTTGATCGATTTGATCTTTGACGTCTTGCAGTTCAATCAGTGAATCGTTCCAGCGTTGCTCAAGCGTTGAAGCCACCAAACGATTGCTTGGGTCGACCTCCTCGTAACGACGCTGAGCCAACTGCGACTCGTACTCCGCACGCTGCAGTCGCATCTTCCACTGAGCGTCGATCTGGTCGTTCCGCTGACAGACAATGTCAAAGGCGCTGAGCGCTAACTCCAGCTGCTCACTACTGAGTACTTCCAACACACGCTCTTCTATGACGCGATCCAGCGGCGGGCACGGCACTGACATGCATACGGACTTTGAAAATCCCTCACGCTTGCGCCAGGTGCATTGATACTTCGGATAGATGCCTCCATTGCCTTGGTATCGCGGCGAAAGTCGGCGACCACAACAACCACAAATCAAAAGCCCTTGTAGAAGTGCCAAGCCTTCTCTTGCCGGTCCGCTCAAAACTCGCTCCTTAACACTTTGGTTACGCGCCAATTGTCCCAGATTGCTGGTGTATTGTTCAAAGCTGATATAACCTTCATGATGATCTGGCAAGTTTACCAACCAATTCTCTTCAGGCACGGAACTGACGCGAGCGCCGACTTCACCATTTTCCAGAATCCCCTTGATCGATCGATGGCGACCAAACGCATAGACGCCAGCATACGACGGATTTTTCAAGATGGCATTGGCTCGGGCAACGCTGAGCCGCTTCCAGAGCAACTTGCCAGCCCACGTACCACCGAAGGTTCGCTTAGGAAATCCCAGCTTTTCTTGGGTAAAACGCTGCACAACGCCATATGCACTACCACATTGCTGGAAGTAACTGAAGACCAGCTCCAGCGACGAACGCACTTGCGCGTCAGGATCTTTGACAACCTGGTTAAGTTCGTCGTATACGTAGCCAATGGGTAGCGGCACTCGCAACTCGCCCTTACGCGCCTTGTTCAGCTTGTTGGTTAGAAGGCGTGTACGAATGAAATGCAACTCAGCCTGTGCCATCGTACCTTTTAGGCCGAGCAATAGTCCGTCGTTAAAGTCACCTGGATCATAGCATCCGTCTTCGTCGATGATCAATGTTCCGGTGACGCCACAGATTTCGATCAGCCGATGCCAGTCAGCGTTGGATCTCGCTAGTCGAGAAGCTTCGATTGCCAGCACAGCTCCGGCCTTGCCGAGCGAGACATTGGTGACGAGCGATTTGAAATCCTCGCGATCGGTGGTAGACACGCCGGACTTACCTAGGTCGCCATCGAGTATGACGATGCGTGGGCTGTTCCAGCCGGATTGTCTGGCCAATTCTTGTAGCGCATATTGACGTTCGGTACTTTCGGTGTGGGTACGAACCTGCCCCATGCTCGATTGACGTAAGTAGACGTAGGCGATCTTCTGTAGGTGCACCTCGGTGATCTTGGCTGAGCGGTTGTCAGTGATTGGCATGATAATCTTCCTTGATTGAGTGGTTGTTTAACGGAGCGCATTCAGGTGGTGACTGAATTGGATTGAATGTGTCTTGGTGTTCGAAATCAACTGTGTTGCCCAATTGGATTTCGACCATGTTGGCAATTAGGATCGCCAGTTGATGCTTGAACTGAGTTGTTAGAGTTGGTCTCGGTGCATGTGTACGTTCTTCGAGTAGTTCCCTTGTTGCCACATCTTGCCTCCTGACAAGCGAGTACAGTAATTCCACTCCAGTTGAGTGCTGAAGGTTAACATCGAAGCGTCGCAGTTAGCTAAACACTTTGCTGCACATGGTAGAGCACAAGAGCGGTTGGTTTTCTAGCCCGTTGAGGTGGAGTGGGAGAGTTGTTCGACGAGCGTCGCCAGCTCGATCAAGCATTCCATCCTCAGGATAGTCGGCGGCACATCCGCATCTTGGTAGTGATCGTTTATGCGGAGAGAAGTCCAGTCTATGGGCACCCAAAAAGCGCCGTCTTCGGAGCTATTCAGCTTCACACACTCCACGCCCCGAATCGTTCGAGATTCGAGCAGCATGAATTGCTGTCTAAACAGCGGATGGAACGGATGAGCGATCCCAACAGAGCCCGAAGGCTGAGCGCACAAGAGTGCTTTTAGATGTGTGTGTCCGGATGGATAGTTATAGCTGGAAGCCGAGTTCTTGGTCCAATGCTTGTGGTTCTGGCCGGGATAGCCGCGGTGATCGGGGTTACACTTCAGGTGGCTACTTACAAATCCATTCAATGCCCTTGGCCCATCTAGTTGTGGTGGCTGGTGCAACTTGTCTTATAGCAGCGGCAGGAGGGTGGAGGATGCCTGACTCATCCGGCAATCGTTTGCTGTTGGCTGCCATGTCGGCTTTCAGCGGAGTACAGGTGGTGTTTTTGCGCATCGCAATTGACCTTTTGCCCACGGACTTTCCATAAGTTT
>JAGQPR010000260.1 GCA_020426625.1 Planctomycetales bacterium | reverse complement strand
GAAAAGCCACGAAGGCCAGCAAGAAAACAAATAGCGCAACCCCTTCAGCTGCATGATGTTAAAACTTTTTATCAGGCTACTCCGTAGCTGGGCCAACTCTGGCAGCAAACCAGCTACCGAATAGCTCAGGAAGAGCAATTCCGTTTGGTATGTTCGACAAACCCCAATGCTGTTCCCAGATGCAACTATGAGTCATTGAGGCCAGGGCAGAAAGGCACGTTTAGGTACCAAGGGAAAATGCGATAGCGACTTATTGTCCCTCACCTCGGTCCTCGCCCCCCCATGCTTTTTGCTGCGCGGCATGGGAGAGGCAGATGAAGAATGCCCAAGTTATTTTTCCCCAGGTCCTTAGGAGTTGGCCTCCGCATGCGCCAACTCGATTCACAAACGTCGGACGCCGCCTGAGTCATATGAGGGCCTCTTCTGCATCGATACCTTGATGGCTCGATCTGCGGTTGCACACGGATCTCACTGGCCACCCGCCAGTAGCAACGCTCGAAAACTGCCACGATTGGCAATCAACTATCCCCACCGCCAAGTGCTGTGTCCTTAACTATCCCAGAACAGTTGTCCCAACTGTTTCACGAGCACGAAAACAGCTGAGACAGCTGTTCTACACTTTCATCCCGACTGGCAAAGACTACTCGTTTCGAAGTGAGTGGATCCGTCGCCGAATGGAATTGCTAGAATACGTGCGTAGATAAGCACACCGCGATTCAACCCAAGGAGGCTCATGATGTCCGCAAGTTTTCGCAATGGTTCAGCCTCTCGGCCAAACATACAGCATGACAATGGATTCTTGGATCTGCCGGGCTGCACTGGCAGCAATCCCGGCATCACGGACTATCTCGTCTTGGGAGCCTGGGAAGCAGCTTACGAAGCGGCAGACACGATTAAAGGCCATGAATTGGCCGACGCTCTGGCAGCCTACAACCACTTTCTTCATGGTGACGGTGCGGACCGCACGTTTGCGCATGAACGGTTTATCGCCAATGACCCGAATGGGCAAACCGTGATCGCCAACGCCATTTCCAGCGCGCAATTCGGAGCAGAAAATGTTGTACGCCAGCAGTTCTTAAATGAAACAGAGGATTTTCAATTTGAGATGACCTCAACCGCTATCAAAGTCGGCAGCACTACGGGATTCCCCTATCCGGCCTCACAAAACTGGCAGAAGGCTTTAGGGGGGCATGTGATTTGGATGAGCGGCTTTGTTTTTGTAGCGATTGCACATAAGCTGCGAAACTATGATATGGATCTCACGCTTCACGTGGAGGATCGATATAACTTCAATCCGGGACAAGCCGACATCGCCAGTGGAGCACCTGACTCCTGGAATGGAAAGCTGAGTTGCTCTGGGTTGGCGCAACAGTACATGAACTACTCCACGGTAAATCGCCGAGTAGCTTGGATCGAAGGCAACGCAGGGAAGCCATCAGCGACGACCGTCTTAGCACCCAGATCGGATTCGCCCCGCCCGCGTGACCGACGAACGCGGGAACGATTGCGTACCAACTGATGCAGGCGACTTGTGATGAGGAAACTCGGACACAGCAGCCTGACGACAAACGAATGTCCCATGACGATCACCGGCTGGTTGGGAGCCAACGTGCTGACCACATGACGAATGTCGCGAGCTAGCTTCTCTCCCGTGAAATCGCTCAACGGATCCGTGGCACCGTAGCCCGGACGGTTCACCGCGATGACCTGTCCTTGAGCAGCAAGCGTTTCCGCAATCGGCGCCCAGGTATCGATCGTATTGCCCGCTCCCGAGATCAACAACAGCACGGGCTGATTCGGTTCACTCGTTCCCGCCGACCAATACTCGATCTGGCGTGAGCCAAAACTCATCGTGGAGCGCGACAGGATCGATTGAAAGGTCATTTGCGTCTGAAGTGCTGCCAATTGCTCAAAGGGCAATTCGGCACCGACGTGCTCCACACGCGCGGTGCGAATAGGTTCGATGAAAGCCGCCGCATCGATTCCATTGCCACCGTCGACCCAATTGTGGAAACGCCGGAAACCAGGATGATCGGCGGTGGCGTTGCGCGGCGGCGCTAACAACGCGAGGTAATCGTCTCCGCGCCGCCATTTTCAATCCAACGCACGAAGCCGCGACCATGCAGCCCGCTTGCATCACCTACGAGCGTATCGTCGCCATCGCCGCCGGTCAGTTGAGTTAGCAAGATGCCATGCATTTGACCCCGTGCGTCAAGAGCAAGCGTATCGTCGCCCACACCGCCGTCCGCACGGAACGAAACTCTGGAACCTCGCGCGAGATCATCGAGTGCCAGACCGTAGATTTCGTCGTCTCCCGCTTCGCCGAAAACTGCCGCATGAATCACCGCTCTAGACACACTGGGGTTTTGCAGCTCAAGCTGGCTCCCATCATTGCCCGCTCCAAGCCTCGCGTCGATGTGCAGCCGCGAACCTCGCTGATGATTGAAAGCGCGAACGCCGAAACCATCGTCGCCGTCCCCAAGATCCACGTCAGCGTGAATCTTACCGCGCAGCTCGCCACCGTCGCTTCCCAGCTCTAAACGTACAGCATCGTCGCCTTCGCCTCCGTCGACTCGCACATGCATCCGTCGCGATACGTTCCCCTTGGTCGCGAACTCGAATTCGTCGTCACCGCTGTCCAGATTCACGTCGAGTCGCGTTACCAAATCAAAAGCATAACGTCGGTCGGTCCATTGGTCGCTGCTTGGACTCCAGCTTGAAACGGTCAGCTCGCCGGTCGCTTCGTCGTGTAAAACGCGGATCTGGTCGTCGGCTTGCGTTCCTTCTATCGATACGGTTTGCGTTCGCCAATCAAAAGCGACCTCGGGCGCTTCGTCACCGATGGAAGGAACGTCGCCCGCGATCACGAACAGCTCGTTGAACAGCACGGTTCTGAGTGTCTGCATCAGCGGCTCGAGTCGTTCGTCACGACTGTTGACCATCATCACGAACCCGGATTGCGTTTCCGTACTGGCGACCAGAGCCGATTGGAACCCAAACGTTGCACCGTCGTGTGTAACGATCTGTCCCACTGGAGTTTCCGCAACGAGCCAACCAAGTCCCATCGAAACCGATTCATCGGCAAATTCCTGTGGCCCGAGAGATCGCGGCGTTTGAGTCAATCCAATGGTCGATGCCAGACTGGAGTAGCTCGGATCAAGTTGTGCTTCCAGGTATCGAAGCAGGTCGATGCCGCTGGCCCTGAGCGCTCCCGCGCCAGCAAGCGTATCGAATTCAAGCGGCGGCACAGGGAAGTCGCTTTCGAAGTAGCCCTGTGCAAAACGAGCTTGTCGTGCATCGTCAAATGCTTGATAGGTATCGCCGAGCCCTAACGGAACAAGCACGAGCGAGCGGATCATCGCTTCGTAGCTCATCCCTAAATGATTCGACAACGCGAATCCGAGAAGACCAAAGCCAAGATTGCTGTAGCTGGGTTCGGGCGTTTCGACATCATCAAGCTGAATCTCCAGCAGGTCTTGCTGCAACTGTGGCCAATCTCTCAGTGCCTCGGCCGTGAGCAGGTCCGAAATGTGCTGTTCATCTACGATGCCTTGTTCCGCGTCGGCAATAACGATCGCGGTGAGTCTTTCCATCTGCGGCGTCTCACTCGGTAATCCGGATCGATGCGTGGCAAGTTCCTCGAGTGTGATCTCGTGCGAGCCGCGCATCGGCACGATTGCTCCCTCAGGCAGGTACATCCTCACGGGATCGTCAAGTTGCACCACGCCGCGCCGCACCAGTTCCGCCAGCGCGGTCGCGGTGAAGGTCTTGGTGATCGAACCAATTTCGAATTCAGATAACGGGCTGACGCGTTCCGCCGTCGCGGTTTCCTGCCGACCGTAACTATACATTTCGCGACCTCCTGTGGACGTGTGCAATCCAACGAAGAGGTTAAGTTCCGGCATTTCGTCCAGGTAGGGCTTAACAATCCCGTCCAGCAGCGTTTGCCAAGTGTGATTGTGTCGCACGTTTTCTACGCGCCAATGCAGCAGATCCTCTGGGCCCACCAATGAGTCTTGACCACTGCCGCCATGGACACTCACCTGCCGATCCGCGGGTTCACCAACCACGCCGTCGCTGGCGCCGAAATCGACGGTGAAGTGATCGTCACCCTGATCGCCTAACAGAGAGAACCCGGCACAGCGGGATGAACTTTCTCGGAGCAACGACAACTGCAGAGCATCATTCCCCTCCGCGCCTCGCATGACAACCTGCACGCTCCCGCGGAACGCACCTTGAAAGTCGCCCACGATTTCGTCATCACCGCTTCCACCATCGATCATCACCCATAGAGACGCTTGCGAGCCGATGTCGCCGTTACCTCGATAACTGAGCCGATCGTCACCGCTTCCTCCCGAAATCATGACGGCGAGGCGACTTCGCGCGACGTCGCTTGCGATAACACTCGCAAGATCATCGCCACTACCCAACCGCATCCGAATACTTCGCACGAGCGAAGCGGGCCAAGTATGGCTGGTCCATTCCTTAGTGCTGATCTCTGCCGCAGTCGCGCCCGATCGCGCAACCAGGCTCAGCTCATCCGCTTCGTTCCGCTGGAGCACATGAATTTCATCGATCTGCTCCGTCCCATGCACAACCAACTCGCTCCCGACAAGTTCGATCTGCATGTCGGCGGCGAAGACCTCGCGCGATTCGAGCCGTTCCAGGTCACAACGGTGAGTCCTTTGAATCTGCTTAACCATGTTGAGACCCTTTCTCATGAAACAAAATCCTTAGTTAGTTTCGCAGCCCCTCTTTGCCTGGAAACGTGCGAAGAGCAAAGAACGGCATTTGGCCGACAGTTCATTAAGCAGCCGATGACCAGGGCACGCCGAGACAACTCGCGACGGCCGCAAAGTATTTCATTACCACTTCAATAAGCACCAAACTAGCTGCGTCCCACTGATACGGCAAGATCGAATTTATCGTTTTTCGATAAATAATTGCCTCGCAGGATAAAGTGTTTAGTGATACGCGATGGTCTACGTGACCGCTTCGGCGCGGCTCGAGACCGCTCAACACGCGTCGTGAAATCGAGCCGCGTTTAGAAACGGGAGTGAGCCCCAAAGACGCGTGGAGTCGCCTGCTCAGACTTCTCCGCAGCCAACGGACGCGTCATGATTTATCGATGTGAGCTTTCCGGGACGAAAGTTCAGCGAGTTTCCGATTCGGGCGACTCTTCTTCGCCATCGGTTTGGAATTCAAGGATGTCGCCGGGTTGGCAATCAAGAACGCGACAGATTGCGTTGAGTGTGCTGAAGCGGATCGCTTTAGCTTTGCCGGTCTTCAAGATGGAGAGGTTCGGCATGCTGACGCCGACGACTGCTGCGGCAGCCTGAGCCGCCTGAGCCTCCCGGGAGAATCGTTTCCTGGCTGCTCCAGATGAGGCCAAGTAAGGGAGCAGCAACTTGATCGCTGCGAAACGATTGAGCGAACGATCAAAAGCCTTAAACACCGCGCCCATTCCGCCTTGCCCCAGCAGAGGAAACGCGGACACAGCAGTCTGACGAGTAATTGAGTATCCCACCACCAAGTGCTGTGTCCGCATCTTCTCGCAGCATCTTCTCGCATTTCATCTTCTACCTCTGTGTCCGCACCTTCTCCCTACTCGTTGCAGGGGAGGGGACGTAGGAGTGGTTCGTGTGGTCGAGTTGATCGGTGTTGAATCTATGGATTCGTGAATTCAATTGCTTGATTTGTGCAGTTGCCCCTCTGTCAATTCCACCGAATGGGTTTTCCGGAAATCGTCGCGAGGAGCATGATCAACAGTAACCCTGCGATCGGTGCGAACACAATAGTTATGGGGATAATAGCCACTACGAATGCCATGAACGGCAGGCCCGCAACAACCAAGGCGACACTGGCCGCTAACGCAGCTGTAGGAGCGGAAACAAGCTTTACAAACTGTCGGAACCCACTAGCGCCCGCATAGTATCGTTTGCCATACTGTCCAATTAGAAACAGCACCATTCCGGTTAGCACAATCCACGCCAATACACTCGCGACTGTCCAGCCGCCGATACGTTCGAGCGAATAGTCGCTTCGTCGCAAATTGCGAGCGACAACGAAGGCGGCTAGTCCGAACAGAAACGATCCGAACAAGTTAGCCACGCACAAACGTTGCATCGAACCGTAACCGCCAATCCACGCCCACGGCATGAACCGACTCGCCAACACATTTCGCCAGCTCGATCGCCCTACTGCTGACGATCGTAAGAGCAGCGATCCAACCAGCGTTGCAAGTAGGACTGCACTTGCAAAAATCACCGCAGCAACGCCAAGTGAAAACTGCCGTTCCAACCATACAATCACGGCGAATGTAACCAGAAATTGCACTGTCTCAATTGATCGATAAATCATATGCACAGGACTATGCTATTCCTTTCTCGGAAGAATCTGCAACAAGAGTCACCGTGACAAGAATGACACATCCACCAACCACCAGCGGCGGACGCGTCATCGCTTTTCTTATTCTCTCAGTGTAATCTCCGTAGCAGAGCCCCCGAAAGCCTCCATTCGTCGATAGATCTCCGCCCTAAAGTGGATAGGATGTAGAAGATCGTTTTCATTTAAAGTGTTGACCGGTGTAGCTATGGACCAGTCTGAGATTTTTCGCGCAGCTATTGAAATTGAGAATCTCGAAGACCGCCAAGCGTTCTTGGATTCCGCCTGTGGTGGCGATCTGCAACTTCGAAGTCGGATTGTCAAGCTGCTGGTTGACTTTCAAAAGTGGGATCGTTCGATCAATCAATTCACTGCCGAACTGCCCAGCCGCATTGCCGAATTAAGGAACATTGAACAGCGTCAGAGAGAATACTCCAGTACTCTTGGAAAAGATAATATGGCCAGCTTGCCTTCAGGCACCAGCTTCCAGCAATACGTTATACAGCGTTGTTTGGGAGTGGGAGGTATGGGCGAAGTGTACTTGGCCATTGACGAACGACTCAATCGTCCGGTCGCTCTAAAGATATTGCCCATCCAACGCACATTGGATACTTCTTGGATCAAGCGGTTTGAAGCTGAAGCACGCACGATCTGTTCACTAAATCATCCAAATATTCTGACAGTCTACGAATTGGGCAATCAGGATGCGTGGTACTACATGGTTTCAGAGTTCGTCGATGGGGAGACGCTGCGCACTGTACTGAATCGCCATGCATTGGAAGTGGCGAGCCAATCAAGTCTGAATACGGTAGGCCGGGAGCCGGCAAATTCGCTCCTAAAACAAATCCTGCGAGAGCGACTCAGAATTTTCGCGGATCTTGCCCGCGCGCTTCGTGCGGCCCACGAAGCAGGCGTCATCCATCGCGATTTGAAGCCTGAAAATATCATGGTTCGCAAAGATGGGCTGCTGAAAGTGCTTGACTTCGGTTTGGCTAAACTCATAGAACGTGACGACCCGACAGCAGGACAAGCCCAACGATCGACTCGAGTTTCTACAGATCCCAATCTACTGCTGGGCACAGTTCGATACATGTCGCCAGAGCAAGCGCGATGTCTACCTCTGGATTATCGTTCCGATATTTTTAGTCTTGGCATCATCCTGTACGAGATGTTAACGGGACGATTACCCTTTGAAGGACCGTCAGACGCAGATGTTATTGCGGCGCTGCTTAGCAAGGAACCTGCGAAAATGTCTGAAGACGCCGCACCGGATGAACTGCGGCGTCTCGTATCGACCATGCTTCGCAAGGATCGCGATATCCGTTTGGTCTCAGCCAAAGAAATAGTCGTTGAATTGGAATTGATTTCGAAAGCCCTTGATTCCAATACAACTCACGCTGCTGTGCCTATTCACAGCACTGCGCAGAAATCGAAAAACTCTGAATGGGAAGCTCCCGACGTCCATTATGCACGCAGCGGCGATGTGAATATTGCCTTCCAAGTCTTGGGCAAGGGCGAAATTGACATCGTGTTCGTCATGGGTTGGGTCTCGCATCTCGAGTGGTTCTGGAAGGAACCTGGCTTTGGCAAGTTTTTGAATCGTCTCGCCTCGTTTTCGCGACTCATTCTCTTCGACAAGCGTGGTACTGGTTTGTCCGATCGTGTTCCAAACGATGCTTTGCCTACTCTGGAGCAACGCATGGACGATGTGCGCGCCGTCATGGAAGCGGCCGGATCCGATCGAGCCGTCCTGTGCGGTGTTTCCGAAGGGGGGCCAATGTGCTCTCTGTTCGCGGCCACCTACCCGGAGAAGACAACAGCGTTAATCATGATTGGTTGCTACGCCCGACGCCTCCACTCCAGCAACTATCCGTGGGGTCCCACCCAAGAACAGCATTCCGTATTTTTAGAGGAAATTCGCAGGCAATGGGGTGGCCCAGTCGGTATTGAGACCCGCGCACCCAGCCGAGCCCACGACCCAGCTTTTCGCAGTTGGTGGGCAACTTATCTGCGTATGGGAGCCAGCCCGGGGGCAGCTCTCGCGCTAACTAGAATGAATGCGCAAATCGACATTCGGCCGATTCTAAGAACTATCAAGGTCCCGACTTTAGTTGTTCATCGAAAGGGAGATCGATGCCTGTTATTAGAAGAGGGAAGATACTTGGCGGACAACATCCCAGGCGCACGGTTTATCGAAGTTCCCGGTGATGATCATCTTCCGTTCGTCGGTCACCAAGAAGAAATTCTGCAGCCCATCGAAAAATTTCTCACTGGGGTAAGTCACGATAGCCATATCAAACGCATTTTGGCAACGATTTTATACGCCAAGTTCCATGTGGAAGACGAAGTTGAACAGGGCACTATCGCCATCCAACATGCCATCCGTGAGGTAATGCTATTTCGAGGCAAGCTATTTCCGTCTCCTGCTGCTATTGTTTTGGCGACTTTCGACGGGCCAGCTCGTGCCATTCGCGCCGCCATCGCCATGCGCGATTCGGCGCATCGCCTGGGCGTCCAGATTTGCGTGGGAATCCACACAGGCGAATGCGATGAATCTGACGACGCGATTCAGGGTCCGGCCCTAGACACGGTGAAAAGGATCACTTCACAAGTTCGACCGAATGAGATCCTCGTTACCAGCACTGTCAAGGACCTAGTTGCTGGTGCAGATTTGCAATTCTCGTTAAGAGAGCCCAAGCAGGAGTTGGATCACGAATACCCTAGCAAACTCTTTCGTGTCGATTGACAGCATCTTCACAGTCGCTTTTTGTTCGACCAGTCGCAGAGAAAAATCACTTCGACGGAGAGTCAGTTACTTTTCGTTGTCTTATGGTCTGCTTTCGCTGCGCACGCTTATGAGCCCAGCAAGAAACGTGGCGAAAAGGCTTTCGTCAGCGTTTTGTCGCGAGATCTAGCTAATCCACAGAGTTTGAAAATTGGGCATGGAGACTTTCTGCTTCCGCAAGAAATAGATCCAGCTCTTCGATCTTCTGCTTTCGGCGAGCATACCGTTGCTGGGTTGCCTTGAGATGCTCCTCGTATTTCGGCTGATCGCCCAATCGGCCAAACGCAATGGCCAACAAAACCGTGTCGTACTCATCGCTAGTCTCAAACGACTGCGAGCGTGTTAGTGCGGAGATGGCTTCTTGTTCTCGGCCAGAACGCAAATACGCCAGCCCCAGGGTATTCCAATAGGCCCCCGTGTCTGCCTTGAGCTCTGTCGCTCTTTCAGCAAATCTCACGGCATCTGCCGGGCGACGTAGATTCGCGTCTGCGAATACGAGCAGATTCCAAGCGACGTTGTTCAACATCATTGGCTCATCCGGGCATTGCCGTATTACTAAATCGAGCAGAGCCTGAGCCGTCTTTTGATATTTTTCTAATTCGGCTGCGTTGAAATCCAAGCTAGTCGGAAGTGCCTGTCGATAGCGCCCCAGTATGTCCAGAGCACGAAGCGCTTCGGCTGGAGAGTCGAAAATCTCGGGCATGGACATCACCAATTCGCCAGCTGCCAAGTAGCTCTTTGCCTCTAACAAGTAGTCCAGCAGCGAGGCATCAGTGCCTGTCGATTTCGACAGAACCAGCTCAAACAAGTTGCGTCGCCTACTTCGGCGGACAGACTCGGCGCGTTCCAATTCCCCGGCGGCGACGAGAGATTCCTCGAGCCGCTGCAGAGTCACGCGAACACTTTTGTGTTCCGGTGGATAGTTTTCGGTGAATATTTCCAGGGCGCTACCATAGGCTGCGGCGGCCTGCGCAAAATCAGCACGCGCTTGGTAGGCGCGCGCCAAGGACTCGAACCCCCAGCCCGTTTCCGGATGATGCTTGCCGTGCAGTTGCTGATGAAGCTCGATTGCTTCGGTGGCCAGCGCGATAGCCGCGGCGACTTGCCCTTGACGCGTTTTGGATTGGGCCAAATCATGCGTAACGTTGGCCAACGTCGGGGGCACCGGATTCATCGATTTGGCGAGTCGTATCGCCTTGTCTGCGGTTGAGTCGGCTTCCGCGTACTCACCCTTATAGGTCAAACAGTGCTGCAGGCACCACAGCGCTTGCACGGACTCCAGAGATGGGTCCGCAAGCTGATCGTGGATCGACACAGCGCTACGGGCCAATTGAACGGCCTGTGCATAGTCTTGAAGCGCTGCATAATTCCAAGCCAGATCGGCATACTTCTGAGCAAGTACCACAGGGGTAGCGCGATGGTTCACATGATAGTCGAGCGCAATTTGCAAGTGATTCTGGGCGCGTTCGGGCGAACCCAATCTACGATAGGCATTTCCAATCGTGGAACGCAGAGTAACCGCGACTTCCGGCTGATCTGCCAAGCGCTCAAAGAGACTTTCGGACAAATCATCCAACAGCTGGCGCACGGTATATTCGCTGCCCTTGGTTTGGTCGGGATTTGCAGACGACACCATCTGTTGCATGATCTCGCTGACTGTATTGGCTTTTTGCGCTTCGAGCAAAGCATGGTTTTCGTTTTGCTGCGCTTTCTGCAACGCTAGTTCGACTTGCTCTTTCTGAGCAGAAATGGCCATGTTGTAGATCGCCAGACCGATCAAAAACAAAATCGGCAGACTGCCGGCAACGAGACTCATCATCGGATTGCGTACAGCCCATTTGCTGATCCTTAAGGCCAGACCAGGTCTGCGAGCTGCGATAGGTCGATGATTCAAAAAATGTTGCAGATCTTCTGCCAAAGCCGCAGCCGATGGGTAACGCGCGTCGCGTTCCCTCGCGGTCGCCTTCAAAATGATCGTTTCCAGATCGCGTGGAATCCGATTCTTTCCCGTTGGAAAGTTTATCTCCATATTTCCAATGGCCTTCAGCAACTGGATCTTTTCCCTGCCCGAGACCAAAGGTCGACGCGTCAGCAACTCAAATAGCGTCGCTCCCAACGAGTAAATATCCGTTCGATGGTCGATCGGAATCGATCCTCCCAAGGCCTGCTCTGGACTCATGTAACGTAGCGTGCCGACGAAATCTCCGGTCAAAGTCAGAGTACCGCGATCCTCCATCTGCGCGAGCCCAAAATCGGTGACCCATATCTTGCGGGCTTCGTCTAATAGCAAGTTCGATGGCTTGATATCCCGGTGTACCACACCTAATTCATGGGCGTGCTGCAGGGCCTTGGCCGCGTCGTGAATCAGTGCGACTATTTCCGGTGTGGTCAAATCCAATGAAATCAAG